>CAYPPC010000270.1:0-3854 GCA_964412435.1 uncultured Paludibacter sp. | reverse complement strand
AACAATATAAAAGAGAATAAATTGAAGCAGGTATGGAGCAATAAATACCTGAAATACGGACTGATTTTGTTGCTTGGTCTGCTATTGGGACGCCTGTTTTTTGGCGGAGGTTCCGCTGTAAGCGATGCGCATGCGCATGAACACGCTGATGAAGATGTGATCTGGACTTGTTCGATGCACCCACAAATTCGTCAGGACAAACCAGGTTTATGCCCGCTTTGCGCTATGGATTTAACGCCCTTAAGTTCATCGGCAAGCGATGAAAATGTGCATCCCGATGCCATTCAACTCTCTGCGGAGGCCGTGGCACTCGCCAATGTGCAAACTACCACCGTGAGTCGTCAGCATCCGGTAAAAGAGATTCAGCTGTATGGAACCATTCAGCCGGACGAGCGTTTATCGCAGTCGCAAACATCACATATCAATGGGCGAATAGAGAAGCTGATGATTAACTTCACCGGCGAAAGTGTGCGTCAGGGACAAACCATTGCGATGGTCTATTCAACCGATTTGGTAAATGCCCAGCAGGAGCTTTTGCAGGCGCAAAAAATGGAGTCACTACAACCCGGTTTACTGGAAGCGGCAAAAGAGAAACTGCGTCATATGCGAATCAGTGAAGCGCAAATCAACTCCTTTTTAGAGTCGGGAACGACCAATCCCTTAGTTGAAATCAAAGCCAATACCAATGGCATAGTGGTGAGTAAAAATGTCAATCAGGGCGATTATATCACAGCCGGTTCTGTTTTGCTTCAAGTGGCAAATCTCTCACAAGTTTGGGCACTGTTTGATGCATACGAATCGGACTTGCCCTTCCTGAAAGTGGGTGATCATCTTGAATTTACTTTGCAAGCCATTCCCGGGAAAGTATTCTCCGGAAAAATCTCCTTTATCGACCCGATTCTGGATCGAGACAGCCGCACTTCAAAAGTACGTGTAGTTACTTCCAATCCGGGTGGTCAGTTAAAACCGGAGATGTACGCATCCGCAAAAGTAAATGCTTCGCTTAAACAATTTGCAAATGAGATTGTTATTCCTAAGTCAGCCGTGTTGTGGACCGGAAAGCGTTCCATTGTCTATGTAAAACAGGCTGATGTGGAAGTTCCGGCTTATTTGTTGCGGGAAGTAGAGTTGGGCCCAAGTTTAGGCGACGCCTATGTAGTTATCTCCGGACTGGAAGATGGTGATGAACTGGTGACTAACGGCGCTTTTACCTTAGATGCCTCGGCGCAATTGGAAGGTAAACGCAGTATGATGAACTTAGGCGATGATGAGGTCAAGACGAGAGGAGAACTGGGAACACTCACTGTTGGCGGTGCCTGTGAAATGTGTACCGACCGCATTGAGAAAACAGTTTCGGGACTGATTGGAGTTTATTCGGTCTCATACGACCTGAAATCTCAGGAGTTAAAAATAGATTACAATAAGAACAGAACAAATATCGGCGCTATCAGTAAAGCTTTGGCAGCGGTAGGGCATGATACCAATTTAGATAAGGCACCCGATCAGGTTTATAACGATCTTCCGGCGTGCTGTCATTATAGAAAATAAAGAAAACAAATATTATTAAACCACTAAATTTTTAGAAAAATGAAAAAGTATTTTATGTTTATAGCACTTGCTGCAAGTGTGATGTTTACAGCTTGTAACTCAGCTGCTACAAAAACTGATTCAAACAGTGAAACTACTATTGAAGCTACTCATGATCATGCTGAGCAGCATGCTGAGTTTTATGTAGGAGGCTCTTGTGAAATGTGCACCGACCGCATTGAAGAAACAGTTAAAGCCATTGAAGGTGTTACACTCGCTGCCTACAACCGGGAAGAGCAGCAACTTCATATCCACTTTGACGAGTCGTTGACTTCATTAGAAGCTATTAATGAGGCTTTGGCAGCTGTGGGACACGATACTGATACCCATAAAGCTGATGATGATGTGTATGCAGCTCTTCCCGGATGCTGTCATTACAGAGAGTAAAAACACGTTAAGTTTTTAGATATAATAAAACCCGGTTTGATTTTATGATCGAATCGGGTTTTTTATTAATTAAATTTCAAGTTATTATTCAGTAATCATTGCTGCCGGTATTATCCGATGAATATATACTGTTTGATTATCAACTGTGTATATTATAGCCATGCGCTTATAGTTTACTCGACGAACGTTATCACCATATTTCTGAAATTCTATATATGTTTGAACCTTAAAAGATTCAGCTGTTGTCTTTAATTGTAAAATGGTGTTTTCCAGGCCATCGACATAACGCTCAGCAGTTAAAAGTGTTTTATACTCTGATACAATAAAGAAGTATAAATCATGAAGATCTCTTCTTGCTTCACGAGTATAGACTATTGAATAAATTTTCATTCGTTCTTATAATATTCTTTTAGCTTATCTCGAAGTTCGCTGAATACTTCTTCATGTGTATAGGTTTGCTTTTCTGTTTCCCCTGAATCTGGATACTCAATTCTAACAGACTCCTTTTTCTCCAATTCACTTACAATCTTCTGTCCTTCTGGAGTAGAGATATCTATTCGGGCTATTACTTCATTATTCATGCTTTATTCTCCTTTCATTTACAAATATAACGTTTTATATTTGGTTTTAGTTGTCATCTTTTTATGAAACAGTTTAAATGCAGCGGTTGCCATAAATTACATGTCATTTTATCTGATAATATCTTTACTGAAAATTTCTCATCCTTTTCTTATTATCGGATAGCAATAACTTAGAACTTTTGAAAAGTATTATCTTTCAATAAACTTATAAATATCCCTAAAATCATCAATGATCCAAACACGGTCGGGCAACTCCGGCTGCTTCTTATTCCGGTTGAAATAGACGGCATCGATTCCGGCATTGGCTGCGCCTAAAATATCAGCTTCAAAACTGTCACCAATCATCAGCACCTCCTCTTTAGCAGCGCCATTGAGTTGGAGCGCATGTTCAAAAATGGCATAGCTCGGTTTCAGCGCACCCACTTTATCGGAGAGTACAACGTGGTCAAAATAGTGTTCTATGCCGGCACTACGCATTTTTCGGTACTGCACCTCTTCAAACCCGTTACTGATAATGGTGAGAGGCAGGAGTTTACCTACACAAAAGTCAAGAAACTCACGCGAATGCGGAATTAGCTCTGATTTGGTAGCCAGTCTGGCGAGATATTGTGAGTTCATCTTTTCTGCCAGCTCCTCCACATTTTCGGCACCAATGGCCCGGAGCGGGGCTAGAAAACGCTCTACTGAGAGATACTCTTTGGTAATTTGTCCCAATCCGTATTGGGTCCAAAGCTCCAGGTTGCGTTTGACGTAGTGACTGAAAAAGAGATCAAAACTCTCTTTGTAAACAGCCAGTTCCTCCATTTCGGAGAAAAAGAGATCGCGCAGCGACTCTTTCGAGTTGGCACGAAAATCCCATAATGTGTCGTCCAAATCGACAAAAATGTACTTATATTTCAGGTTCAAAATCGTATGCGGTTTAATCAATTTCAACTACCAGGTATTTGCTGACACTCCAGAAGCTTTTCGGATCACTGATGTGCAGTATATAGCCGTCATCCTCTTTCTCCACTTTATAGCTTGAGCGCGGGTGGGTGGTCATCACTTTGGCTTTTGACCGGGTGTATAGCGGAATACTGCGTACCTCGCGGGTGTCCACTTTGACAAAGTAGTTTTTATTAAAATCGGTTTGTAAAATCTTTTTAGAGCTGAATATTCCGTCAGAAGAGATGATTTTATTATCCTTCAACTCTCGCTGATTGCCAATGGCATACCAGCCGGCATTGAGTGCATCATCCTGCTCCTGCAGCAGCTCTTCACTTTCTATATTTCTCTCGGTGAGGTCGTCGATATTTCTTC
>CAYPPC010000269.1:0-3900 GCA_964412435.1 uncultured Paludibacter sp. | reverse complement strand
TTCACCCAATGGTACAACCATTGCTTTTACTTACAAAGGCAATATCTACACCGTTTCTGTTACCGGCGGTATTGCCCGGCAAATCACTTCACACACTTCGTACGATACTCGTCCGGTGTGGTCTCCGGATAGTGAAAATATTGCTTTTGCCTCCGACAGGGAGGGTGGTTTTGATCTTTTTGTTATTTCGAAAAATGGTGGTGTCGCTAAAAGACTCACTTCGCATTCGGCCAATGAATACCCCGAGGCGTTTCTGGATAACAATACTCTTCTTTTCAGTGCGGCCCTTACCCCGGCAGCTGAAAATCAGCAGTTCCCCTCATTCATGTTTACTCAGCTCTATAAACTGAGTCTGGAGGGTGGCAGACCCGAGGTTTTCTCACCCTTACATTTTGAGAGTATTTCGGTAAAAGACAATCAGTTTCTTTATACCGACCGGAAAGGTTACGAAGACACCTGGCGTAAGCACCATATCTCCTCTGTTACCCGTGATGTGTGGCTTTACGATGCGGAGGCAAAAAGTCATAAAAAGTTGTCTGAGTTCAAAGGGGAAAACCGGAATGCTGTTTGGGCAGCAGATGGTAAGTCGTATTTTTATCTGAGTGAAGAAAATGGTACTTTCAATATTTATAAGAAAAATCTTGCCGGAGGAAAAGCACAGCAGATAACCTCATTCGAACATCATCCTGTTCGCTTTTTATCAGTAGATAACCGGGATAACCTCAGCTTCTCTTACGACGGAGAGCTTTACTATTTGCCGAAAGGCGGTACAGCCAAAAAACTGGATATTACTATTGTGGCAGATGATTTTGAGCGTGAAATGACACGTCAGAACATTTCGAGCGGTGCCCGCTCCATAGCGGTATCACCTAATGGTAAGGAAATTGCGTTTATTGCCCGGGGTGATGTGTTTGTTACTTCGGTAGATTATGCAACTACCAAACAGATTACAGATACACCGGAGCAGGAGAGAGATGTGGATTTCAGTCCTGACGGGCGCTCCGTTATCTACTCTTCAGAGCGCGGTGACAGCTGGAATATCTATCAGACTGAACTGGTACGCAAAGATGATAATCAATTTGTGTATGCCCGTGAACTGAAGGAAACACAATTGACACATACACCACAACCATCGTTTCAGCCACTATTTTCGCCCGATGGCAAAGAGATTGCTTTTCTTGAAGACCGTTCTGAGATTCGGGTTTTTAATCTGAAAAGTAAGAAAACACGCACTGTGATGGAGGGTAAGTATAATTACTCTTACAGCGATGGTGATCAGTGGTTCCAGTGGTCGCCTGACAGCAAATGGATTTTGTCGGACTATATCGACATTGGCGGCTGGAATAACAAAGATGTAGCCTTGATAAATGCTGACGGCAGTGGTGAAATTATTAACCTTACCGAGAGTGGTTACAGTGATGTCAGCGCCAAGTGGGTGCTTGGCGGAAAAGCTGTGCTGTTTTTCTCAGACCGTGCCGGATATCGTAGCCATGGAAGCTGGGGTGCTCATCGCGATGCTTATCTGATGTTCTTAACGGCTGATGCTTATGATGATTTCAGACTCAATAAGGAAGAGCGTGCTTTGAAAAAGGAGATGGATAGTGCCGATAAAAAGAAGAAAGACAAAGAAGAATCAGGTGATGAAAAGGCAAGCGAGAAAAAAGATAAAAAAGTTAAGGATTTGGAATTTGAACTGGACGAACGTCGCTACCGTGTAGTGCGGCTGACCCGTCACTCTTCAAGTTTGATGGATGCTTATCTCAACACCGACGGTTCAAAATTATACTATCTGGCAAGCTTTGAGCGAGGAGTGGATTTGTGGGAGCAGGATTTTCTTGAAAACAGCACCAAACTGCTGAACAAAGGTGTGGGTGCCGGAAGGTTTATGCCGGATAAAGATGGAAAGAATCTTTATATGGTTGCCGGAGGCTCTATCAAGAAAATTACCGGCAGCACAGTGAAAAATATCTCATTCTCTGCACCCTATACGCATCGTGCACCTGCAGAGCGGGAATATATTTTCAATCATGCCTGGAAACAGGTAAAAGATAAGTTTTACGATGCAGAGATTCATGGGATAGACTGGGAGTTTTACAAAGAGGCCTACGCTCGTTTCTTACCTCATATTGATAATAACTACGATTTCCAAGAGATGCTTTCTGAACTTCTGGGTGAATTAAATGCTTCACACACGGGAGCACGCTATTCGAGCCGGAGTGACCGTTGGCCTACTGCTACGCTTGGAGTTTTCTATGATGAAGAGTATAGCGGTGAAGGTTTGAAAATCAAAGAAATTATGCCGGGCAGTCCATTGAAAACAGCATCAGGTAAATTTGCTCCCGGAGCGGTGATTATAAAAATTGATGGAGAAGAAATTGAAAAAGGGAAAACTTACTGGCACCTGCTGGATGGCAAAGCCGGTAAAAGAGTGATGCTGACAGTGAAACCTGCAAAAGGAAAAGAGTTTGAGGAGATTGTTAAGCCTATTTCAACAGGACAGGAGAATATGCTGCTATATAACCGCTGGGTAGAGCAGCGTGAAAAACTGGTAGAACAGTACTCCGGAGGTCGTTTGGGATATGTGCATATTAAAGGAATGGACAGTCAAAGTTTCCGTGAGGTTTACAAAAACCTCCTGGGTAAATACCGTACTAAAGAAGCTGTGGTAGTAGATACTCGTTTTAATGGCGGCGGTTGGCTGCACGACGACCTGGTTACTCTGCTGAGCGGTAAAGAGTATCAGCAATTTGCTCCGCGAGGTGAATATATCGGTAGTGATCCATTTAATAAATGGAATAAACCTTCTATTCTGGTGATGGGTGAAGGCAATTACTCCAATGCGCACGGTTTCCCCTGGCTGTATAAAGAGCTGGGTATCGGTAAACTGGTGGGTGCACCGGTTCCGGGCACTATGACCGCCGTTTGGTGGGAAACTCAGGTGGATCCGACCATCGTCTTTGGTATTCCGCAAGTTACCGTTGTGGATATGCGCGGACAGGCGATGGAAAACAATCAGTTAGAGCCCGATGTGGAAGTGTATAATACGCCTGAATCACTGCTTAGCGGTGACGACCTGCAACTGAAACGTGCTGTTGAAGAGATGCTGAAAGAACTGAAATAATCCTGAGAAAGTTTTTCAACTAAATAAAAATCCTGCATTGAACAATTCAATGCAGGATTTTTTTGTAAAAAGGCTTCAAGCCTGTATGTTAAAATATTTCGTTCAGTAAATTGGCTAATTGAATTCCACCACGGTAAAGCTGCTCGTCCACCATATCAGAGAAGTGATAAATGTAGTCGTATGGATTTAGATTGTCATAGTTATGGTCGTATATTTTGAGCTGAGCCTGATAAGTGAGCCAGATTGATTCGAATAGTGACTGCTTTTTATAACTCTTCTTCTCCCGGCCGTACTTATCCTGCAGGTATTGACTGTATTCGGAGTAGGAGAGCAGGTTGGGTTCGAGCATTTGTTTATCCCAAAGTTGATGCAGGCGCACATCCCGGCCAAACCAGCGTACAAAAATGTCGTTTCCACCCCGGTCTTCGAGCCGTCCCAGGTGCAAGGGCTGGTGTAAGTCACCCACAAAATGGACGATAAACTTCAAAGCATCTGCATCGTTTTTTACATTTTTCAGATGTGTTGCCAGGCTGTCAAGAGCGTAGAACAGAAATTCGCCCTCCAGCTTTGGGTTGTCGTAAAGATGTCGTAAATCATCACGACTCATATCGGGACGCAGGTTTTGAAAATGCCAGTTGTAGCTGAAAGCATATTTCTTATCGCTTTTAATTTCATCGGCCCAGGAAGATTGATAGATAATCCCCCTTTTGCAAAGCAGTTTGTCTACTTTTTTACGGGGGCCGCATTTTAGGTTTTTGTAGGCAATGTCAGCCACTACC
>CAYPPC010000268.1:0-3912 GCA_964412435.1 uncultured Paludibacter sp. | reverse complement strand
CCCGCCCCCCACAGAGTGTACAACATAGGCAACTCAAACCCCGTTAAACTGACGGAGTTCATAGAAGCAATAGAAGACGCCCTGGGCAAAAAGGCGGACAAAAACTACCTCCCCCTGCAAAAGGGAGACGTTCCCGCCACCTGGGCCGACACCGCCGACCTGGAACACGTCTTTGGCTGCAAGCCCGCTACCTCGGTTGAAGAGGGGATAAGGCGGTTTGTGGAGTGGTACAGGGGGTTTTACGTGGAGCAGTAAACAACAAATTACGCTTATCAACCTGAATCCAAGCCCTATTCTGTAGGTATTGCATTTTAAAATGGTGGTTGTAAGGAGAACGTCGTCCTATGGAACAGAAAATCGCTACGATAACAAGTTATATTGCAAAAAGCAAATTTATCAAGAATGTCACACTTGTAGCAAGTGGGACAGCCATGGCCCAAGCCATTACAATAGCATTCTCGCCCATTATTACGCGTCTATACGGTCCTGATGCATTCGGTCTGCTGGGGGTATTTGTATCTCTCCTGGGCATGCTGAGTCCGGTTGCGGCATTTGCCTATCCAATAGCGATAGTTCTTCCTAGGTATGATTCTCAGGCAAAAAGCATCGTAAGATTATCTCTTGGCCTGGCTATAGTTTTTTCACTGATAATATGGTTTCTTTTGATGTTTGATGGGAAAAGATTGCTCGCGCTTCTTGATTCTGAAGCCATACTGCCATATGCGGCTCTTCTTCCTTTTGCAATATTTTTTTCTGTCTGCGAGCAGGTTGCCGGGCAATGGGTTATCAGGAAAAAACTATATGCAATAAAAGCGCGCATTGCTGTTATTCAGACTACTTTAAATAACCTGCTCCTGACTGGGGCAGGTTTCTTATTGCCGACAGGGGCAATCCTCATTGTTATTTCCACCGCGGGACACGTGATTCATGCACTCTTACTTTGGTTAGGCATTTGTAGAAGTAGTTCCGAAACAGGATTAAACGTAAATAAAGTACAGGAATCTTCTTTAAAACAAATTGCCCTTGAATATTACGACTTTCCTGCATATCGTGCTCCTCAAGTTTTTCTGAACGCTATTTCCCAAAATCTTCCCACTCTGATGCTGGCAAGTTTTTTTGGCCCTGCCGCAGCAGGATTTTACAGTTTGGGCAGAAGAGTGCTAGCTCTTCCCTCAAACATAATAGGACAGGCGGTTGGTGATGTTTTTTACCCTCATATTACTGAAGCGGCCCATAGGGGACAGAATCTAACCAGGCTAATTCTAAAAGCGACCCTGGCGCTGGCTGCTGTAGCTGTTATTCCCTTTTCCGTGGTGATTGCGTTTGGACCTCAGTTATTTTCAGTAGTTTTCGGATCGGACTGGCTAATTGCTGGTGAATACGCCCGATGGCTCGCATTATGGCTATTCTTTGTTTTTGTTAACAACCCGACTAATAAAGCACTTCCGCTACTTGGTGCTCAAAAATTCCATTTACTCTACTCTGTAAACACACTTTTCATTAGAATATTAGCAATGGTCGCAGGCTGCTATTTTTTTGAAAGTGATCTTGCTGCCATAATAATTTTTAGCGTTTCCGGGGCGATAATAAATATTGTTTTGATCCTAATTGTTTTGTCAAAAAGCAAAAAACTGGAGAACGTGAGGTTTAATAGATGATAACGCTTTTTACATGTGGAGATGTGGTGAATTATGAAAATGCTGATGGCAAAGTATGTGATGAATTTCTTGCTGAAATCATAAGTAAGGCTGATTACTCAGTTTGCAATTTTGAGGCTCCAATAACCGGTTTCGGATCTCCTCAATCCAAGTCGGGGCCTCATCATTCTCAGCGACCTGAGACTATTGAAGGCTTAAAAGAACAAGGATTCGACCTGCTCTTGCTAGCAAATAATCACATGTTGGACTTTGGAGCAGAGGGTCTGGAAAAAACAATAGAAGCAGCGAAGGGTTCAGAGATGCAAACGATCGGAGCCGGGTCCGATCTTAAAGCTGCTTATTCGCCGCTGGTGAAAGAAATTGCGGGAATTAAAGTAGGCATGATAAACGGTTGTGAAGCGCAGTTTGGTGTACTGGATTATTATGACAGAATTCAGAAAGCCGGCTACGCATGGATAAATCACCCGTTAATTGACAACAAAATTTTAAAGTTACGCAAGGAATGTGACTTTGTTGTTATTTTCTCACACGCAGGGCTTGAACATTACACAATTCCTCAAAAAGAGTGGCGCATGAGGTATCGTCATTTTTGTGATCTAGGGGCCGATATTGTAGTAGGTTCTCATCCTCATGTTCCTCAGGGCTATGAAAAGCATGGCAAGTCGGTAATATTTTATAGCTTAGGGAATTTTTATTTTGATTCAAAAAATTATATAGAAAAAGAAGACAGTTCTTTTTCTCCACTTTTCACCCTTGAAAAAAATCAACCTCCAACTTTTGAACTTATCTATCATTATAAAAATGCTGGGAAAGTACGATTAGCGCCCATTGAAAAGAGAGTTGATGTGAAAAACCTATGCAAACAGCTTGAAAGTGATATTTTCACCGAAGCTCACGATCGTATGAGCCTTGAGTGTTATAAAAAGATGTTCAAAAACAACCTATTCTTTGCGTCGACGCCTCCTGCATATTTTAAAAAACAGCTACGGACGGCGTTGGCAAAGTTACTTGGAAGGCGAAGAAAAACTCCAAACGAACTTTTACATTTGCACTTAATGAGAAATGAAGCCTACTACTATGCAGCCAGGCATGCCCTTGAACTTCTTGCCGAGGAGGAATTTACCCACCATGAGTGATTTCATATATTCATCCGTCTCTGTGCCTTGCGGCCGGTGCAGCGATTACATAAAGGCAATTTACCATTCGAATGCTCCGGCAGTCAAGGAATTCCATGGGGAATGGGGTTCCTTGGCAGTAAGTGAAAACATATATAATCCTTTTCAGCCCTATGAGACTGATTCATGGATTGCCGTTGTCATCGGCGGCCCGATTCTTTGCTATCGAGACAACAAGTTTTTAGCAAAACCTCCCTGCCGCGATGGTACCAGATCTGTTCTAGAGCGTTTTTTAGCTGGTGAAATGAACTGGAGCGATGACCTGAGCGGACCCTTTGTAGTTTTATTTATTGATAAAATTAATAAAAGAGTCTTTACCGACCTCATGCTGTTTCTTCCAGTCTATTACTACGAATCTGACGGCGGGTTCGTTATTGGAACCCATGTCGATTCAGCCGCAAAAGCGTCCGGAAGAGAAAGATGTTTTGATACTGTCTCTTTGGCGGACTTCATACTACACCACATTGTAACGTTCCCCTTTACAGCTTACTTGGATATTAAACAACTTGCTCCGGCTTCTAATCATGTTTTTACTGCAAGCAACAGAAATACAACCGATGCAATGCATACTTCAGAAGCATATTGGATTCCAAGAGAAATAAGCACCTTCAAAAACATTGATGAGGCAGCGATCGCGTTGCGAGAAAGTTTGGCCAAATACACGGAAGAAGTAACTTCCGGCATGAACCGCGTGGCACACTTCATAAGCGCAGGAGAAGACTCAAGGGCTGTGGCGGGCTTGTTGCCCCAATCGCTTGAAAGGCATGCATATATTACCGTTGATAGTAAAAATAGGGAGTGGAGCATTGCAAAAAAAGTGGCAGAGGCCTATGGAGCAAACTTTCACACGGCATTTCGTTCACCCAATTTTTATCTGGACATACTATCTGAGGCAGCTGATATGATTGGTTGCGGCCATCAGTACGCTCATGCGCACACCCTGGCTTTTACCGAAGATCAGTCTTTAGCTGAATACAATGCTGTATTTGGAGGATTTCTTGCCGATAGATTAATAAAAGGATTATGAGCCTGTTGCCTAACCCCGTAATTTATAAAAGTTATCCACAGAAAAGGCATGG
>CAYPPC010000267.1:3614-3959 GCA_964412435.1 uncultured Paludibacter sp. | reverse complement strand
ACGTAAAACTGCCACTTCCGACTGGATGGATATTGATACCCCGTTGCTTCTCAATATCCATCCAGTCGGAAGTGGCAGTTTTACGTATTTTGTTAGACTTCACGGCTCCCGCCACGTGGATAGCCCCACCAAAAAGCAGCAGCTTCTCTGTAAGGGTTGTTTTACCCGCGTCCGGGTGACTGATAATGGCGAAAGTGCGGCGTCTGTTTATTTCTGATTGTAAACTCATGCAGTTATATTTTTCATTTTTAAGCGTGCAAAGGTACTCTTTTTCGGTCTAATACACAAAAAAGCCGATCCTGTCCGGACCGGCTTTCTGTTCTATATTTTTTATGATTACATTCT
>CAYPPC010000267.1:0-3604 GCA_964412435.1 uncultured Paludibacter sp. | reverse complement strand
AACAAGATTGTTAGTTTTATGTTTTAACTCGGCAGGTGCCATACTTAAATCCTGATAAGGGTAAAAATTCTCCTTTTGACTCTTATTTACGAATGCAAAGTCAATAAACCAGCTGGGTGTTCTGTAACCTACACCCATGGAAACATAATGCGTGTGGAAAATCTGATCAAAATAATCCGTAGCGGTATCCGTGTTGAACCCAAGATCTTTGCCATACTTGTAGTTGCTATCTACAGCAGGGCTCGCATTGGCATAACCGGCACGCAGCGCCAGATTAGGCGTAGCACGAAACTCAGCACCCACTTTGAAAACATGCACATTATTCAAAACGTTCTTCATATTCTGATTTATATCTGCATAGTATTGGGTGTTGCTGATACCGGACTTTTGGAAGCGGGCTCCCTCATAATTGATAAAATCATACTCACCGGAGATAAATCCTTTGTGACCAAAGAAATAAGCTGCGCTCAACTGTGCCTGTGCCGGCGACCACAGATTATAATCTCCATAGGCACTGGGTGTCGCAACCGGATTTTTCTCCTCTTTCGGGATCAGATCAGAATACAAATCTGCATAAGTCTGTTTGCTTACCGACACATAAGATGGAGAGTGCAGCGACAAACCTACCCTTAGACTATTTGTTGGCAAATAGATCATCCCGGCCTTCACATTCATGCCTACCCCGTTCTCTATCAAGGTGTTTTCAAGCTCAAAACCGCCGCCTCCGCCAAAACTTTCACCATAAACTGAGAACTGACGGAAATACAGATCCCTGATATTCAGATTGAGTCCAAGGAAAAGATTATTGTTGAAGTTACCTCCCCAGCCAAATGCAAACTCGCTCAGGTATCCGGTCTGGCTGTGATAATAGACCGGATCGGTCAGTTCACCCGGTGCAAGTTCGGGGATAAAACTCATTCCATCCTCATTAATCAGATAACCATTATAACCAAGCACCGTGAGCCAGGGCATATTGGGATTGTCAAAAGAGATATCTCCCTGAATCGGTGGATTCGGGCTGGAAATATGAGCCAGGTAATCGGTAAACGATGTATTCTGATTTCTTCCGCTCATAGCGAAACTTTTCTGGTAGTTAGCCAGCTTCTGATAAGAAAAAGAGAAGTTGGAGTTAACCAACGGACTATTCTCAGGACGCGGCACCACAAAAACATAAGAGAAGTTATCAATTCTCAGATTGGTGTTGAAATCCTGGTTTACAATGTTCCCTTTCCACTCTACCGGATCTACGTTTCTGATAGAAAAATTCAATGTACCGGTAAATTCATCGCTGCGATAAATACCCAGACCTGCCGGATTATCTTTCACAGCTGAGGCATCAGCACCCAGTGCACCCATAGCTCCTCCCAGTCCCATATAACGTGCAGTACCTGCAATTTCTGTTTGCGACAAGCGCAATGCGTCATACTCCACCTGCGCTGAAACCAGGAGAGAGAAACTCATGAATAGTAAAACAAATATATTTTTTTTCATTTTCTTCATAACTATAAATATTACCAATGAATAATTGTAAGCATTAATTATAGACACTCTTTCAAATTTCTATCTTCTGCCGCCACCGCCTGAACTCCGGCCACTGCTTCCGCCACCAAATGAACCTCCTGAAGAGCGACTGCCTCCGCTGGAGACTGAGCTGCTGCGACTTGCTCCCGAACTGCCGGAAGAAGTTCCATAGGATGAACGTGACGGTGCGCTATAATCCGAATTGCTGCGAACCGATGAGGAGGAGCGGGAAGGTGCTGTATAAACTGAGCTGCCTCTGCTGCCTGTAGAACTTGAACGTGTGGTTCCACTTGAAACACTGCCTGAACCTCTATTGGCCGGACTGGTTCTGTTAGTGATGGTTGAACCGGAAGTGCCGGTTACAGAGCGGTTACTGTTTCTCAAAGCATTCCAGTCACCTGCGCTGCGTACATTTCCGGTGCGCATGCGGGTATCCACTGCCGATCTGCTGTTTCCGGCAGTTGCTGATGCTGAGCTGCGACCAGTCACACGATTACTGCTCTGCTGCCCCATGCGGGTTCCTGCCTCGCTGCGACCTAAGTTGGTCACTGCCGTGCGGCGTGATACGCTGCTGTCAAAAGCAGTGCGGTTACCGGTGAATGCAGATCTGTTAGACTGTACATAATTGCCTGAACTACCCCAGCCAATACCTCCCCAGCCGTGTCCCCAGCCAAAACCACCTCCGTAATAGGGGTATCCCCATCCGAAGTAGCCTCCGTAGTATCCGCTGTAATAGGGCCAGCCCCATCCGTAATAACCGGAGTACCAGGGATCATACCAGCCGTAATATCCGCTGCCATAAGGCCAGCCCCAGCCAAAGTGACCACCCCAACCATAATAAGAGTAGTGAGGATAGCCCCAGTTCATGCGCCAGGCCCAGCTGTTATAGCTGTGGGGAGAATAGCTGTAATCCCACCAGTACGGATTGCTCCAGGTGGGAGTGATGGTGGCATACATGCCATCTACATATACGTTCCAATAGCTGTCATCCAACATATAAATATCATTATATCCCGGATCGGCAATAGTGATGGTGAAACGTGGATTATGGAAACGACGAATACGCTCAGCATATTCGAAATCACTTTGACTTCCGCTAAACCCATTCAGATAGTATCCTTCTTCCTCGTCATATTCACCTACATAGACAGAGTCAGCATAAAGCTCCCCGTCAATGATATATACTGTGTCTGAAACTGCCGTTGTTCTGTTACCGTCTTTGTCAACAAACACAATCTCCCTGGCACCATTTCGGTAGATAGTTGATTGTATATCGGTTTTTGACTTTGATTTGTGGGCAGAAACAGTCTCTTTCAACATCGAAGCATCATTGGGCGACACATAAAGATCGTCAATGATTGCAACGGACTGAGCCGCAGCCCCGAGCAGGCTGAATCCAATCAAATTTAATAGTAGTATTATACGTTTCATATGTCATTCAGAGATTATGGTTAATAAAATTCACTTTACAATAAATAAATATCAAGTTTTATGCCAAATTTCAGAACTGATTGAAAAGCGGCTGTTTTCTCAATTTTAGGCCAAAGATAATGAATTATATGCCGCTGATTTACTATTTCACTGAAGTTTAGACTCTGTTTGAATTATTTAATTATTTATCTTCTTATATAACATCCCCTTTTCCGGTTTATCAGGCTGAAAGTTTGTACATTTGCATAAAATAATATCAAATTTTCAAATCAGAAATCTATGCAATATATAGCAAGTCGTTTTACTTTTGAAGACCCGGATGGTTACATCTCCGATCTGCTCGCCTCTTTTCTGGGAGAACTGGGCTATGAAAGTTTTGAAAAAACAAGCTCCGGACTGGATGCTTATATCCCCGCCGCTCTGCATGATGAGGAGGCATTATCCGGAATGATTAATGATTTCCAATACAGCAAAAACATCAGCTTTGTAACAGAAGAGGTGGAAACTAAAAACTGGAATGAGGAGTGGGAAAAACATTTTTTTGAGCCGATCATCATTGCTGATGAGTGTATTGTTCACAGCTCTTTTCACAGCGATGTGCCCCGGCTGAAATACAATATTATCATTGACCCAAAAATGGCTTTTGGTACCG
>CAYPPC010000266.1:0-3961 GCA_964412435.1 uncultured Paludibacter sp. | reverse complement strand
GCTGTCTGACCGTTGGGTTTCGGATGGTGGGGGCGCTTCGCCTACACCGGTTGTGTCTTGGGTATGGGGTGTTGTTTCCTTAGGGGTGTGTTCCGGTGCGGCTTCTGGCTCAGTCGGTGTGACAGGGTTGCCTGGTTGGTTCTCACGCTGGCGCTGTTCTCGTGCGAGAAATCGCTGTTCGATGTCTTCTAGTGATGGTAGTCGGCTCATAAGGGCTTCCGTTAAGCGCCTTTCGTTCTATTTTTAGGAACGTTGGCGGTTATTAGGTCATGGAATTTTGTTAGGCACGCAATGTTTTCGGACAGGCGCACCAACATAATGTGGTCGCTTTCTCTACCCATGCGCACTGACGTGTGCAGAACAGAGTCTTCAACCACTCGTTGCAGGAGATCCACCAATCGGGGGTGACTGGCCACCTCTTGTTGTAGTGCTTTTAGCGTTTGGTCTTTGGTCATATAGACTTATCGGCAAGACGCACAACGTGTGCGGCCAGTGCCTCGACCAGACGGCAACCCACTCATACCAGTGTTGCTTGGTTTACGCTGAGGGTTGCTTGGCGCAGTTGTGGTTTTCTTGCTGCCCTGACTGATGGTGTGGCTAGTGCGAGGGGAGCTACCGAACATTTGTTTGCTGAATACTTTCATGGGGTGTCCTTTACGGTGTTGTATTGAGTTTCACAGGCGAGGCCCGCAATTCGGGATTCGTCAGCATACTGTGCCAAAGTTGTAAGTCTAACTTCAATCTCGTTGAGCACGTTGGTTCGCACGCCTTCGGCTTGGTTGGTTGTACTGCCGTCGTTGATAGTCGAGGCATTGGATTCACAACGGGATAGCTCGTCGAACAACCGGCTAGCATGAATACGGGCAGAATCGGCATCAGCAAGTACGACCTCCAAGTCGGCTTGTGTGCTTTTTTCATTAGCAGTAATCTTTCGTTCCAGTTGGTCATTGCGTTCCAGTGCCTTTTCAAGTGATCTGATTGTATCACGATCCGCGTAAAGCCTACCTTTAACACCCCCATATAGAAAGCTGAGGCCCGCTGATATTGTGACGGCCACTAACATCGTTGTGCCTTTGACTTTCCATTTGTCGATCATGGTTGCGCCTTTAAGCATTGGTTGTATGTATTGAGTCGATCAGTCCACATGCCGTAGCATATCTTGTTGCCAGGCGTAGAGCAATCGAATTTCTTTTGGTACTTCCACATAAGGATCGCTTGACAGGCTCCTGCGTAATCTTGTTTATTCAACCGCTTAACGATGGTTGAGCTACAGAAGTTACCGGGGCCTATGTTGTAGGTCAGGTTTGTGTAGAGGTCGTACTCTTGTTGGTTTAAGGGTACCTTGACGCATTGCTTGACCGCCCCCTCGAACTTCTGCATGTCGGCATACGCTCGTTGAAGGGCGGTCACTGGGTCAATGCGATCTCCCATCTTTACACCTCCAGTGGTACCGAACCCGATGGTTGGTACGTCCAGTGGCGTTGGTAGGTAGGCTTCCCCTCGGAACCCTTCAGCCGTCATGCGGCCCACGAGGGCCGCAGCTGAAAGGGTTAGGGTACCGACTACCAATCGCGTCTTACTCACTTAAAAGGCCCTCCCCCTTTAATGCTGGCCCACAGGCTGATACATGCACCGGTAAATAATAGCATCACGCCGAGGGGTCGAGCTAGCTTGGCCATCATTTCCAATGTCTTGAACGCCCCCTTGAACGCGTTAAAGAACTCGATGATCTCTTTGGTGCTTGAGTCTACTTCCTTGAGCGTAATGTCTAGTTCCTCGTTCTGGGATTCGAGTTTAGATAGGCGCTCACAAATATCTTTAGCTTCGGTTTTTGTTAGAGACATGGTGCGCCCCCTTGAGCATACGAATGGCTTAGGTTCAGCGGCACGATGATAGGACGCAAGCCACTCGTTGCTGTTGTTTTTGTTTTTTGATTTAACAATTTCATACCTTCATTTTTTAATTAGGGCATGAACCCCAGACAGGAGTACGGCCTGCTTTCGGTGTCCAAGCGCTTGTCACTCGATGAAAGTCAAGAGGTAGTATAGGGATGTTCGGCACGCACCAACGGGATAGGTCTTGATTGAACGTGTGCGCGTTATCAAGCATGTATGCCATGCTGCTAAGAACCTCAGGAGTATCGGAGGCAGCAATGGCTTCAAAATCCTCTTTAAAGTCGTAGTTAACTACTAGGTTCTCTCTAAAGTAATTTATGTCATAAACGTAAGCGCCCGATACGTCCCAACCACTAATGTCTTGGTTGAACGCGTGTGCGTTGGCAAACATGGCGTAATACTCATCACCGCCTGATACATCCCATTGACTAATATCACTATTAAACGCTTGCGCTCGGTTAAACATAAAACTAAAGCGCTTGGCGTTTTTGACATCCCATTGACTGATGTCCTGATTAAAGACGTAAGCGTTTTGGAACGCGCCAAAAAAAGACGTTACGTTTGAAACATTAAAGTGACCTATAGGCTGATTAAACACATAAGCATTGTTAAACATAAACGAAATGGTTCGAGCCTGTTGTGTATTCCAACCGTTTAACGAGCCGTTAAAGGCGCGAGCGTTGTCAAACATACGCGTGAACGAAGTAACCTTAGATACGTCCCAGTTATCTAAGTCTTGATTGAACGCTCTCGCTCCATAGAACATCCACTCCATCGTCGTCACGCTCGAGGTATCCCACGCGCCGATGTCTTGATTGAACGTGTACGCGTTACGGAACATCCCATACATCGTCGTCGCGCTCGACGTGTCCCACCCACTCAGGTCTTGGTTAAAAGCTCTTGCGTCAGAGAACATGTAGGAAAAGCTAGTCCCTTTGGATACGTCCCACCCACCTATGTCTTGGTTAAAAGTCCTTGCGCCACGGAACATGGAGTTCATATTTGTAACTGACTCAGGGAGATAATCAGGGACTTTTGTCAAATGGGGGGACGTTAGGCTCTGAGTTGCGTTATAGGCTATGTATCCGGCAGCCTCAAATTCTCCCCACTGAACTACTTCTAGTAGGCTAGGGCTACCGAAATAGATTGAACGCCCTCGCCCCCCATAGACTTTGATAGTGTACTCGCCCGGTTCATCATAATCGTGAGCAATGTCTGTCCCGACAACCCCGACAGTCCCGTCCCCCCAGTCTACAGTTATACCCTCGCCCCCAGAGGACCGCACGTAATGCCGTATATTCGCTCCGGGCAAACGGGTGTCTATCCGTAGAATCAAAGGTTTTACGCCTGCACCCCCACAATAGTTCCCAAGCATCGGCAAACAACAATTCAACATATTTAACTCCTACAAAAAGGGGCCGAATCCCCTTATTAGTGATGGGGGATTAACCCCCTAGTTGTTCCAATTGCTTCTCAGCTTCATAGAGATGGACTAGAGTAATTTTACCAATGTAGAGGCTAGAATCTTCTTTAGTACGTTCACCCTTGGGAAGTCGAGCGGCTTGAGCGTCACGAATCCACTGGTAGTATTGGTCAGGGGTTAACTCGTCAAACGCTGCTTGGACCTCTGGGGTTACGTGAGTAGCGATAACTTGTTTGTTATGAGAAATTTGGTCTAACAATTCTTGTTTCATTTTAAACTCCTAAGTTATGGGCAAGTGCCCCAGACGGGTTGGGGAAGGGTCCAAGCGGTAGCACCAGTAGCGAAGTACCTTGGGTAAACACGAATGCGAGGTACGCACCATCCGGATAAGTCTTGGTTAAACGCAGAAGCTCTGAGGAACATACTATCCATATTAGTGGCGCTACTGGTGTCCCACTGACTAATATCAGAGTTAAACGCAGAAGCTTCGTTGAACATATCTGCCATAGTAGCGACGCTACTGGTGTCCCACTGACTAATATCAGAGTTAAACGCAGAAGCGCCACGGAACATATCTGCCGTAGTAGTGACGCTACTGGTGTCCCACTGACTAATATCAGAGTTAAACGCAGAAGCGCCACGG
>CAYPPC010000265.1:0-3962 GCA_964412435.1 uncultured Paludibacter sp. | reverse complement strand
TGAAAGTAGTTTTACCGGATGAAGAGGGACCAGAGACCAGGATGATTTTCACACCCGGGCGCTCCTGGATCATATCGGCAATGTGGGCTACCTTTTTCTCGTGCAGCGCTTCGGCCACCTTGATTAAGTTAAATGTTTTTTTTCCGGTGTAGGCTTTGTTGAATTCGCCGACAGTGCTGAGCCCCATAATCTTATTCCAGCTCAAAAATTCCTTGAAGATTTCAAACATCTTGGGTTGATGCACCATCTCCTCCAGCTCCACCGGATGGGAGCGGTTGGGAATTCTTAGCAGCATGCCGTCCTGGAAGGGTAGCAGGTCAAATATGTTGAGGTAGTCAGTGGATGGCAGCAAGATGCTGGTGTAGTAATCGATGTAGTTACCGATGCGGTAGTAGCGGAGATATGGCTCGCCAAGGCTGTCAAAAAGAGCATCCTTGCCATTGTTCCCGTTATCCTGTCGAAAGAGCTCTTTCACCTGTTCTGTCTGTTTTTCTTCTGATACAATCGGTAAGGCAGAATCAATAATTTCAAGCATTTTCGACTTGATGCTCTGTACAACTTCAGGGGTTACCGGTTTGTTATAATGCTCAAGCGTGCAGTAGTATCCCTTTGAAATGGGGTGCTCAATCCGAATGGTAACCTCGGGGCAAAGCAGGTGTACCGCCTTGGAAAGCACCATGGACAGGCTGCGTACATAGACCCGCATACCGGAAGGGCATCCAGTATCGATAAATTCAATGTCTTTGGGTTTATAAACCAGGAAGTTCAAATCCTCCACTTTGTAATTTACACGGGCAGCAACGACCTGGTACTTGAGGTTAATATTGAGCGCATTGTAGATTTCCAGCAATGAGGTTCCAAGGGGAAAATCATGATAATCTCTGGTGTTTTTGCAGAAAATAGTGACAGTTTTTTTCATATCTATTGTTTTTCTTTTCCCAGCTGTTTGATAATTTTATTAATTGCGTTTTCGATTGATTTGTCGGGTTCAATAATGTTATATTCTCCCCAGAAATCGGTGTCAGTAAACCCGCGGGTTTCGTTCTGAATAATAACAGTGGGAGAAATTCTTCTCTTTTCTTTGAAAATTTGTCTGGTAATATTTCTTTCCCAGTCGGTAGCTGCCATCTCAATGGAGGTGTTGTAGTGGGTGTTAAACAGTTTCCTTCTCCAGTTTATTCGCAGCCCGAGGTCGATGCGGCTGTAGGCGTAATACCAAAGACCGTCGATCATTCTGTAGTTTACCACATAGCTCGCCTGAGTTGTGCTAACACGCGCATTCAAAGGTTTCTTCTTGATAAACTGCCGGGTTGCTTCGTCATTATAGCGAAGATCCAGATCAAACTCAGCCTTCACAAGAGCATAGTTTTCAACGTCAATATAGAGTTTGCCGTAGTAAAGTGGAGCAGCGATGTAATCGAATTGTTTGAATTCTAAAACATAAACTGTGTGTCCGTCGATGATGTCTGTTGAGTTGATTTTAAAATCGTACAATTCATCGAAGTTATCGGGTAAAATAATTTCGGGGTATCGGGCTACATCGAGATAGATATTGTTGTATGGACCGCCCATCAGTCTGAATACTATTGTGTCAAGTCTGCTGTAATCTGTGCTTTTTCTCGACTTAAAGAGAGAGGCCATGTCATTCAAATTGCTGGTGACTCCTCTTTTATAAACCTCTACAACTGCTTCAGACAAGGATACGTTCGTATTTCGTTTGCGGATTGTCTCCCGATAAAAAGCGGTCATCAGCATATCCTGTCTGCAATAGTTTTTAGCCCGGTTTTGAAACATGTTTTGAACAATAAAAACCGGATCTTTAGTAACCACCTCCAGTACGGGTAAGATAAAAGGATCGGATGCGAGAGTGAGCCTGTTACCTTTTTCTTGAAGATTGCTTATTGGGATGCTCAGGTTTTTATAACCTAAAAATGTGACTGTGATGTTTCTGGCGACTAGTTCTGCCGGGATTTTTAACTGAAACTCTCCTTCTGCGTTACTTACGGTTGAAATATTGGATTTCTCCACTGAAATAACAGCATATGCCAGCGCTTCGTTTTTTTCTCCCTGAATAACGCCTGAGTAGCTAAGAACAACGCTGTCCGGCTGCAAAGAGGCACTCACCATTGGAGCGGTAAAGAGCCATAGTAACAGTATGACTGTTCCCTGTTTTATCTTGTTAAATAGAGTTTTACTCATGGTCTGAAATAGATTTATATTTTATCTCTTATAAAAACCGGTCATAAACCAATTGGTAAAAGTCTTGTCTGTTCTTAAAATGTCAGACCGGACCTATTGGTTTAATCCCATAATTTATGCATCACATCAACCGAGTGAAGCGCATGAAAATCAGGCAGGTGGAGTCTAAAGTACTCTACCAGATTATCCAAAGATTCTGCCCTTTGTCTTCTGGTCAGTGGCAGAATGTTCAAGGTTTCGTAGTTTATTTGCATCAGTAACCTGAAGCGTAAGCTTGCTTCTCCTTGCAAATAATGAAGATGCTGCGGCCTCTGTGTATCGAAAATTCCGTTCATCATATCGAAATATTGACACTGCTCACCATTGCTCATTTGAGGCGAAAACCCAAGAGTTTCTGCCAAACCACTCATAAAAGCGAGGTGAAAATTACCCACCCCCTCGCCACAACTATCCAGCTGTAGTACGGACTTCTCCACAAAATCGAATAACTCTTCATCTTTACCTGTGTGCCTGAGTGCTTTGTGTAACACCTCGGCCATAAAAAGGGCTATTGCATTTTTCACCGGATCAAAAGGAATTTCTCTGTAAGGGACTGCAATCCGCATCTCTTTGATGCTTTGAATCTCTCTTTTTGGGTTGTGATTTACCTCAATATCTACCAGAGAAAGAGGTTGCAACAATGCGGCGCGGGTAGCAGAGCGTTTGCTGTTGATACCGCGTACCATATAGGGCACCCGTCCAAAATTACGGGTGTAAATATTCACAATACCGGCACTATCGCTGTATTTTACCTGATGTAATATAACCCCACGTGTCTTTGTTTGCATTGTGTCTTTTGTCACTATCCCTAAACAACAGTAAAATTCTCACTTACAAATTTACAAATATATTTCTGAATTTCAATTAAAAATTATATTTTGTCAATCACTTTTATAAGCGTTTCATTTTCATTATCTTTGCAAACTATTTTTGCGCAGATTCAGAAATGACATAAGTGCTGACAACGAGTCTGTTGCAAAGAGAGTTGAATTCAGAAAATAATTTTAATACTTCAAAATGGAACTTGCAAGTAAATATAATCCTGCTGATGTAGAGGATAAATGGTATCAATATTGGTTAGACAATAAACTTTTTCACTCGGAGCCCGATGATCGGGAGCCTTACACTATTGTGATTCCGCCGCCCAACGTAACCGGAGTGCTTCACATGGGGCATATGCTGAATAATACAATTCAGGATGTGTTGGTGCGCCGCGCCCGAATGATGGGAAAAAATGCACTCTGGGTGCCCGGAACCGACCATGCGTCGATTGCCACTGAGGCAAAAGTGGTGGAGCGATTGGCCGAACAGGGTATCAATAAGAGTGATTTGAGCCGCGAGGAGTTTTTGAAGCATGCCTGGGAGTGGACACACGAGCATGGCGGTATCATTTTGGAGCAGCTTAAAAAACTGGGTGCTTCCTGCGACTGGGACCGCACAGCCTTTACAATGGATGAGATTCGCTCGGAGAGTGTGATTAAAGTTTTTGTGGATCTCTACGAAAAAGGGCTGATTTATCGCGGTGTGCGTATGATTAACTGGGATCCGCAGGCAAAAACAGCGCTATCAGATGAAGAGGTGATTCACAAAGAAGTAAATGGAAAACTCTACTACTTGCGTTACAAAGTCGAAGGATCTGAGGAGTATGCTGTGGTGGCGACAACTCGTCCTGAGACAATTTTAGGTGACACGGCTATGTGTATTCACCCCGACGACCCAAAAAC
>CAYPPC010000264.1:0-3983 GCA_964412435.1 uncultured Paludibacter sp. | reverse complement strand
GCAGTTCAAAGAATTTCCGAATGGTTTATGAGGCTTTCTGATTTAAAAAATGGAGAAACCGCTTCAATTGTCAAGGTGAGCGGTCATGGCGGTTTTCGCAAACGCATAATAGAGATGGGTTTTGTGAAGGGGCAGTTGGTGCAATCATTGCAGGATGCTCCGCTCAATGACCCGGTGAAATACCGTGTGATGGGCTATGAGGTCTCTTTGCGTCGCAGTGAGGCTGCCATGGTGGAAGTGATTACCGAAGAGCAGGCACAGAAAATCCTTCATCCCGGCAATGGGGTGGAAACGATAATTGAAGAGGACTTCAGGAAACTGGCACTTAAAAAACGCAAAGAGATTGTGGTGGCACTGGTTGGAAACCCCAACAGCGGTAAAACTACACTTTTCAATATTGCTTCGGGCAGCAAGGAGCGTGTAGCTAACTACAGCGGTGTTACGGTTGACTCGAAGGAGGGAACTTTTACTCAGGATGGTTATACTTTCCGGATTGTTGACCTGCCCGGCACCTATTCGGTTTCGGCTTATTCACCCGAAGAGCGGTATGTCAGAGAGTATCTCACTCATGAGAACCCGGATGTGATCATCAATGTGGTTGACTCGACCAACCTGGAGCGAAACCTGTTTCTTACCACGCAATTGATCGATATGCATCAGCACACAGTGGTGGCTCTCAATATGTACGACGAGTTTAAGCAGAGCGGCGACCAGCTGGATTATAAAAAACTCGGAGTACTGCTCGGAATACCATTCAGCCCCATCATTGCAAAAACTGGATTTGGAATCATTCAGCTTTTCCGGACCGTGATTAAGGTGTATGAGAGCACCAATATTATAGATGAAAAAGGTGTGCTGTACAAATCGCTGCGCGATGACAAGCTGCTGGATGATTATCTGCATGAAGCAAAAATTGAACATAAACACCATAGAAAAGGTACGCCTGCTGACTATATCAAGTCAAAAACGGAGATAGGCAAGCAGATGTCCCGGCATATTCATATTGATTACGGACATGTGATTGAACCCTCCATCGCCCGCATCAGAGAAAAGCTGTATGTTGAAAATGAGCATTTGCAGGCGCGGTATTCCTTCCGATATCTGGCTCTGAGGCTGCTCGAAAATGATGAGGAAATTGTAAGTCTGATTGCCGCTGAAGCGAATGGAGCCAATGTTCTGAAAGCCCGTGATGAAGAGGTGGAGCGCATTGAGTCGTTGATGAAAGTGGATGTGGAGACAGCGGTGAGCGACCACAAATATGGTTTTATTGCCGGAGCTTTGCAGGAAACATTTATTGAGGATAAAGAGAAAAATAAAAAATCACTGACAGAGCGGATCGATAAAATCCTGATTGGAAAATATTGGGGCTATCCCGTTTTTATCCTTTTTATGTTTGTGATGTTTCAGGCCACTTTCACGCTGGGCGAATACCCAATGGAGTGGATTGAAGATGGGGTAGCCTGGCTGGGCAGCTTTTTAGGTGGTAAAATGTCTGAGGGTCCACTCAAAGATATGCTGATTGAAGGGGTGCTGGCCGGAGTGGGCGGTGTGATTGTTTTTCTGCCCAATATTCTGATTCTCTATCTCTTTATTTCACTGATGGAGGATACCGGTTATATGGCCCGGGCAGCCTTTATCATGGATAAGTTTATGAATAAAATCGGGTTGCACGGAAAGTCGTTTATTCCGCTGGTGATGGGTTTTGGCTGTAATGTGCCTGCGATTATGGCCACGCGTACCATTGAAGACCGCAACAGCCGGTTTATCACTATCCTGATTAATCCACTGATGTCCTGCAGTGCGCGCCTGCCGGTATATTTGATTCTTGCCGGAATTTTCTTCCCCGGTTATGAAGGTTTAGTGTTGTTTGGGATGTATTTTACGGGGATATTTCTGGCTGTAGTGATTGCGTTGCTCTTTAAAAAGACCATTTTCAAGAAAAAACTGGTGCCATTTGTGATGGAGCTGCCGCCTTACCGTTTCCCAACGGTTAAATCGATTTGGAGTCACACCTGGAGCAAGGGATCGCAGTATTTGAGAAAAATGGGTACGGTTATCCTGATCGGATCCATAATTATCTGGTTCCTGGGCTACTATCCGCGCCCTTCAGAGGCTGAAATGCAAACTGCTGAGCAGCGTTCGGAGCAGCTCGAAAACTCCTATCTCGGAAAAATAGGCAAGGCCGTTGAGCCGGCGATCAAGCCGCTTGGTTTCGACTGGAAAGTGGGTGTTGCCCTGATGTCGGGAGTGGCGGCCAAGGAGATTGTGGTGAGTACAATGGGGGTGATTTATGCCGGTGATGCCAATGTGGAGGAGGATGCTACCAAGCTGAAGGATAAGTTGCAGGCGGCGACCTGGCCGGATGGCAGCAAGGTATATACGCCGGCTGTTGCGCTGGCGCTAATGATCTTTGTGCTTATATATTTTCCTTGTGTGGCCACCTTTGTAGTGATAAAGAATGAAACAGGGGCCTGGAAATGGGCTTTTCTCTCTCTGGCTTACTCGATGGTACTGGCCTGGGGAATGGCCTATCTGGTCTATGTTTTCTTCCCCGGTTAAAAATAAACAGTAAAAATAGAATTACACACTGAACATTTTCAAACTGATGTTGTTATAAATTCAGAATGACGCAGCAACTAATTGTAATATTGATCGGTATAGCGGTATTTTCCTACGCAGGCTTTCGCCTTTACAAAACGCTAACCGGCAAAGATTCCGACGGTTCATGTGGCGGATGCAATAGTTGCAGCTAAAAGGTAAATTTTAAGTGTGTGTGAATGATTAAAAACGGGACAATGTGAATTGCCCCGTTTTTACATTTTAAATTATCCCGGACGGGATGGTTTATGAGTCATTAAATGACGTCACCGAAAAGAGTGGCTGAACTGGAATCGTGGATTCTCACGCGAACAGTTTCACCGATATGTCGCCCTTCACGAGGGAAAATAACTACTTTGTTTTGTGAGGTGCGTCCATACATCTGCTCTTTCGAACGTTTGGAGAATCCTTCTACAAGCACTTCAAACTCTCTGCCCACATCGCGTTGGTTACTCTCAATTGAAATCTCCTGTTGCAGCGAGATGATCTCATCCAGGCGGCGCAGTTTTACCTCTTCCGGTACGTTGTCTTCCAGATTTCGTGCAGCATAGGTACCCGGCCGTTCAGAATACTTAAACATAAAAGCAAGGTCAAATTTCACTTCACGCATCAGTGCAAGTGTCTCCTGGTGGTCTTCTTCAGTTTCATTATGGAAACCGCAAAATACGTCGGTGCCGATGGAGGCTTCCGGAACGATGCGGCGGATGGCAGCCACACGATCGAGATACCACTCGCGGGTGTAGCCCCGCTTCATATACTCCAGAATTTTATTACTTCCGCTCTGTACGGGCAGGTGAATAAACTTGCAGATGTTGGGATAGGCAGCGATAACCTCCAGGGTGCGGTCACACATATCTTTCGGGTGTGGCGAGGTGAACCGGAACCGGATATCGGGTGCAGCCTCAGCCACCACCTTCAGCAGGTCCGGGAAGCCGAATACTGATCCGTCTTCGTTAATCAGTTTATAGGAGTTTACGTTTTGCCCCAGCAGGGTAACCTCTTTGTAGCCCTTGTTTTGCAGGTCGCGCAGTTCACCCAGGATACTCTCCACATCTCTGCTGCGCTCTCTTCCGCGCGTAAGCGGAACGATGCAGTAGGTACACATGTTATCACATCCGCGGGTAATAGAGATAAATCCTGAAATGTTTTTACCGATACGGGTAGGCATCACGTCGGCGTAAGTTTCGGTTCTCGAAAGCTTTACGTTGATCGCCTTTTCACCCTTTTGAACCTGTCCCATCAGGTTGGGCAGATCGAGATAAGCATCCGGACCGGCTACCACATCTACTCCGTGGTTTTTAATCAGGTCCTCTTTGACGCGTTCGGCCATACAGCCGATCACCCCGATCACCAGGTTTTTGTTCTTTTTGCGCAGCGAATTGAAG
>CAYPPC010000263.1:0-3996 GCA_964412435.1 uncultured Paludibacter sp. | reverse complement strand
CCTTCATAAAGAACGTGCACAAAATCGGGCTCGATATAGTCCAGCAGTCGCTGGTAGTGAGTAATAATCATCGAAGCGTTTTCGGGTGTTCTCAATTTATTCACTCCATTGGCAACCACCCGCAGAGCATCAATATCCAGCCCGCTGTCTGTTTCGTCCAAAATGGCCAGTTTAGGTTCCAGCATAGCCATCTGGAAAATCTCATTTTTCTTCTTCTCGCCACCCGAAAAACCCTCATTTACGGAACGGTTAGTCAGCTGACTGTCCATCTCAACAAGTGCTTTTTTCTCACGCATCATACGCAAGAAATCAGATGCAGAAACAGGTTCCTCCTGGCGATATTCACGCTGTTCATTAATTGCAGCACGCAGGAAGTTCACCATACTTACTCCGGGAATTTCAACCGGGTACTGAAAACTCAGGAAAATACCGGCACTTGCACGCTCTTCCGGCTCCAGTTCGAGCAGGTCTTTTCCTTCATATATAATTTCTCCTTTGGTTACCTCAAAAGAGGGATGACCGGTAACAACTGAAGCCAGTGTTGATTTTCCCGAACCATTCGGGCCCATTACTGCATGAACTTCCCCTTTATTGATGGTCAGATTCACACCCTTCAGTATCTCTTTGCCATTAATACTGGCATGTAGATTTTTGATTTGTAACATATCTTTTATTTAAAATTTATTTTTATTGGAAACACATAGAAAACAATGGAATCAAAATATATAAATAACTCCTAACATTTTCTGTATATATTAATTTATCTCTCTTTTCATCGCTTTATTCGAGAACATAGCTGAAAAACATAAATATTTTTCTTTAGCTCGTGATTCAATTTCAGTGCTTTGGAAGATTAAAATAGTAATCATTTACAAATGTTCTTTGACCTTTAAAGAATATGTTTTCACTATTAAAATTCAATAAGATACCTTTAGGCTTTTTCAACAGCTTAAAATATGTAAGAATCTGAGCTTCATGAAGTGGTAGCATAGCAGGTACTGATTTAACTTCAACTATAAATAGTACCGTTAACCAAAACATCTAATTTCAATGCATTAGCTATTTCGACGCCACGAAATATAACCGGAACATACAACTGGCTTTCAACGTGCAAACCCTTCTCTTTTAACAACATAATTAAAGCCTTCTCATATGTTTTCTCGAGTAATCCCGGACCAAGCTCTTTATATACTTCTATTGCACATCCAATAATAACACTTGATAATTTATCTGTTGATGACCTGGTTTTGCATTAATTATTTGAAGTCAAAAATCTTATTTTGCACAACCCAAAAATATCTTCGATATTTTTAGCTATGTTTTCTTTATAAAAAAAACAATAAAAACTATGTGCTCTATGTGTAAACTTATCTCCCCAAATATTAAGTATCTATCCTACGCTACCTTCCAGAGTAATCTGTAATAGTTTTTGAGCCTCAACGGCAAACTCCATCGGCAGTTTATTCAGCACCTCTTTGGCATATCCGTTCACGATCAGACCAACCGCTTTCTCTGTGTCAATTCCACGCTGATTACAATAGAAAATCTGATCTTCGCTAATTTTCGATGTAGTTGCTTCGTGCTCAACAATGGCAGATTCATTATTCACCTCCATATAGGGGAAAGTGTGTGCACCACACTTGTCGCCCAGCAACATACTGTCGCATTGCGAGAAGTTACGTGCATTTTCAGCTTTCGGATTAACACGCACCAGACCACGGTAAATATTACTGCTTTTACCGGCAGAAATACCTTTTGATAAAATGTGGCTCGATGTGTTTTTTCCAAGGTGAATCATTTTGGTTCCGGTATCGGCCTGCTGATGGTTATTGGTAACAGCTACCGAATAGAATTCAGCCGAAGAGTTATCGCCCTTCAGAATAGTGGAGGGGTATTTCCAGGTAATAGCTGAACCGGTTTCCACCTGAGTCCATGATAGCTTGGAACCTTCACCTTCGCAGATACCTCGTTTGGTCACAAAGTTATAAACACCACCGCTACCCTCTTTATCTCCAGGATACCAGTTTTGAACCGTTGAGTATTTTACTTCTGCATCTTTTTTGATAATTATCTCAACAATAGCCGCGTGTAACTGGTGCTCATCGCGCTGTGGAGCTGTACATCCTTCCAGATAGGAAACATAGCTACCTTCGTCAGCTATAATCAATGTGCGCTCAAACTGACCGGTATTAGCAGCATTAATACGGAAGTAGGTAGACAACTCCATCGGACATCGAACTCCTTTAGGAATATAGCAGAACGAACCGTCGCTAAATACCGCTGAGTTCAATGCAGCAAAGTAATTGTCACCAACCGGAACAACGGTGGAGAGATACTCCTTCACCAGATCGGGGTGATTTTGTACCGCTTCGCTGAAAGAGCAGAAGATAATCCCCAGCTCAGCCAGGTTTTCCTGAAAAGTGGTTTTCACAGAAGTACTGTCCATCACCACATCAACGGCCACTCCGGCCAGAATTTTTTGCTCTTCAATCGGAATACCCAGCTTATTGAATGTTTCGATCAGTGCAGGGTCCACCTCATCCATGCTCTTCAGCGAGTTTTTACGCGGAGAAGCGTAGTATGAAATCGCCTGAAAATCAATGGGCGGTATGTCCAGATAGGCCCAGTCCGGCATCTCCATGGTTAACCACTGGCGAAATGCCTTGAGTCTGAATTCGAGCAGCCACTCCGGCTCGTTTTTCTTTTCTGAAATGAGGCGAACTGTATCCTCATTCAATCCCGGCGGAATGATATCGGTTTCAATATCGGTGGTAAACCCATATTTATACTCGTCATTCCCCGTTACTTCATATATAATTTCGTCTGACATATTCTATTTTGTTTGATTCAACTCTATTATGCTATAACAAGATTTTTGTGAAAATGTTCACCCTCAGAGGTTAAAAACCAGCATGATGCGAAAACTCCACAAGATGCAAAATTAACATTTTAAAGTGAGACCTAAAAATCAAAAAATAATATTTATACTTTAATAAAACAAAACCAAAATGGATGCGTTCATTCTAATAGAAAAAGAAGTGATATATTAGACAGAAATAAACAATATAACATCAAAAAATGAAATATATCGGAGCACATGTGAGCGCTGCCGGCGGTGTTGAAAACGCTCCCGTCAATGCGCACAAAATTGGAGCAACAGCTTTTGCTCTTTTTACTAAAAACCAACGTCAGTGGGTAGCCAAACCGCTCACAGAGGAGAGCATAGAGCTTTTCAAAGAGCGATGCGACCAGTACGGCTACAAACCACATCAGATTTTGCCACACAACAGCTACCTGACTAATCTCGGAAATCCGGACCGGGAAGCCAATGAGAAATCGAGGGCTGCTTTTTTAGACGAGATGCAGCGCTGCGAACTGCTCGGACTGGACAGGCTTAATTTTCATCCCGGAAGCCATCTGAATAAAATTTCGGAAGATGAATGCCTGGCGCTTATTGCCGACTCAATCAACTGGACGCTCGAAAGAACAAAAGGGGTGACTGCTGTAATTGAAAACACAGCAGGTCAAGGCACTAACCTGGGGCACACTTTTGAGCAAATTGCCAAAATCATCGACAAAGTGGAGGATAAATCACGGGTGGGTGTTTGTATCGATACGGCACATGCACTGGCTGCCGGTTATGAAATTCGCACCCGGGAGGGTTTTGAAAAAACATTTCGGGAGTTCGAAGATACCGTCGGCTTTCAATACCTGAAAGGGATGCACATCAACGACAGTAAAAAGGAGGTCGGCACCCGGGTTGATCGCCACGACTCACTGGGCAAAGGAGTGATGGGTATGGATGTTTTTGAGTTGATTATGAACGATTTCCGCATGAACGGGATGCCTCTGATTCTGGAAACACCTGAGCAGGAAATTTGGGCAGAAGAGATTAAACTGCTCAGTTCACTCGTAAAATAAAAGATAAAAAAAAATCCCGCAGCAGCGGGATTTTTTTATCTTTTATTTTTTATTACGTTCCTGCACGTTATGGAA
>CAYPPC010000262.1:1697-4007 GCA_964412435.1 uncultured Paludibacter sp. | reverse complement strand
AATGATATTTTTCCATTGTTCAGTAGAAAGCTCTTTGCTTTTGTCAAAGGTTTTGGTGACGGTGCCAGCTGTGCGGTAAGTGCCGGAAACATTGGTGTAGGCTCGAACATTTTCTCCTGTTGTCTCAGAATTCCTTCCCTCTCTTCGTAATCGGCTTACAGTAAGTACTATTCCTCCTGTTTCATTGTAAATTATATAGGGGGTTTGCAGGTATGCATTGTCTGCATTAATAGATGAAGTGGAAACTGTTGTTGCAGTACCGTCATTTACTCTGACCTGTAAAGTTTGATTCCCACCGTTATGTGCATAAATAAACGCTACTTTATCTCCACTGCCGGAGGATGTGAAGGTGTAAGTTAGAGTGCGGTTGTTGTTATTCCCAGATCTTGTAATTGTTAAAGAGTAATCAGTATATGTTACTGAGTTCCCGGTAGCTACAGTTTGATCGTTATTAACCGTTTGTGGTGTTCCCGCTCCCGGTATATTATTCTTTGTAACCGTAAATGTATGGTTACTGGTGCCATCATGTGCCCGCCCGGTCCAATATAAACCGGCATAAAGGATATTTGAGCACTCGGGTTTCATATCCTCATTTTCTTCAGGAAAAATAAGGGTTGCAGAGGATGAGTTCAATGTTTGAGGATCATTGTCTACATCGACATATTTCATACTGGCGTTATTGTTGCCTGTTTCGGTATAATTTGTCAACGTCAGGTTGGTATTTCCAATCATCTGAAAATCGCCCTGGATATGATAAATACTATCCGAGCTGTTAATGCTCTGCAGAAAAGCAGAAGACCGCTTTTTAAAGGGCACTTTTACCTGTGCTGTCATTGGAATAGCCAGCAGCAGGCTTAATGTAAATAGGATTATTTTTCTCATGGTTTGAAAGTATTATGGGTTAAAAATCTTTTTGATAAAATGTTTAAGGTTACCGGGTTTCCCGGGTCGGTTTAGGTACTTTGACTAAAGCGCTATCCGTTTGTTGACCGCATATGTCTGTTTCTTAGCAGCACTTTTGATTTGAAAGCTGACTTAAGGAGGACGGCGGGAGTCGTTTACTGTTTTCATAAGACAAATATTTAGGTTAATTTTAGGTTCATTGTTATGTTTCAGATCCTTGTGTTTTTGTTTGCAGGCTAAAATTACTTATTTATTAAATTGGAAAGTTCCTGATTCGTACAAATAAATTTGCGTATTGACAAAACGGAGAGAGTTGTTTTACGGATTGAAAAATTCGGAATTTGTTAATTTGATAGTTGTCCTTAGCAAAATATAGGCAGGAGAGCTCTGACAGGCATATAAAAAAACTTCGGATTGATTAATCCGAAGTTTTAACTGTCTGTATGTCAGGTGGTATGTGTTTAGTGTTCAGTTTCTGAGTGCGAAGCGGCTGATCTGTACTGAGCGGGGGTCATTCCGGTCTGTTTTCTAAAAGCTTCAAAAAAAACAGACTGGGAGTTGAATCCTAATTCAGCAGCAAGTACCACCAGGCTATAGTTATGCTTTCTGTGATCCTGGTTAGAGAGGATTCTTTCAGCCTCATCGATGCGGTATTTGTTGACAATTTCCTGATAGCGTTTGCCCTCGCCACTAATGGCCCGGGAGAGGTAGCTGCGGTTGGTTTCCAGCTCACCGGCAATCAGGCTCAGGCTCAAATCTGAACGGAGATAGTTATTGTCTTTTTCGAGCCACTCAATAAAGTCAGAATAGATATTTTTGAATTTTTCCAGCTCCTCTGGAGAATCTTTTTTTGCGGCACTTTCTGTTTTTGAAGATTTCTCGCCACTCACTGTTTTGCGGTAAAACTTTTTCGCAGCCTGTCTGTAAAGTTTCATTTTATTGCTCTGGTTGTAGAGTAGATACAGTGTTATCAGTAGTAATATCAGTATGAGGGTGGTGGTTACTGTGCCCAGCACATTGATATTTCTAGCTTTCTTGCGTTGTCTGATCAGTTCGCTTTGCAGCTTGTCGGCCTCCTGTTGTTTGTCCAAAAGGGTAATCAAATTGATCGACTGAGAATTTCTGTACTCATCAGAAAGCTGGCTGATAACATTGATCAGGCTGTCCCGTTTCACCGGGTCTCTGCCCGCATAAGAGTTGGCCAGTTCGCGATAGAGAAGCAGATTGAGGTAAATGCTTTTATTATTTACTATCTCCAGTCCGCGCTCCACACTTTCGCGTGCCAGCCCGGGCTGATTGATTTCATTGTAGCATTTTGCCAGCAGATACCAGGTGAAACGCAGAATCAGGTTGGCATCAGTATATTGCATGCCCAGTTCCGGTATTTTCTTTAGCTGTTCGATGGCT
>CAYPPC010000262.1:0-1687 GCA_964412435.1 uncultured Paludibacter sp. | reverse complement strand
GCATCATTTCCAGTTGCGCCCGGTTAGAATAGAGCACCGCAAGCACCTTTTTGTTTTCAACACCCCGAACGGTGTCTTCAGCTTTTTTTATATAAGTAAGATAGTTGAGGGTGTCCTTGCGGGCAGAGTAAACATTGCTGAGATTGATATAGACGTAAAACAGTTCAGTATTACATCCGGGCGGATACATCGCTTCTGCTTCGAGCAGTTGTTTTTCAGCTTCAACGCACTGCTTGGTGTCAAGCAGTGGTCTTGAAACGTATCTTTTGGTGGTTGCAACATCTGATTTCATACCCAGTTCTTCGAAGCTCTTCATAGACTGATGGTACCAGAACTGTGAATTGTTGAAATCTGACATGGTGTAATAAATATGTCCCAGCAGACGTTGGTTCAGCGCATAGGTGCGTTTGTCCGGAGTGTCTTGCGCCAGCAGATCCACTATCATTCTGAAAGCAGTGTCGAAATTATCTTTTCTGTACTCCAGCAGACAGCGGGTACTTTGATAGTTGTAGTAGGCGGTACTTTTGCCGGGATCGATCTCCAGCTCATCCAGGATTTTTTCAGCCTCTTCCAGCATGGCATTATCAATATAGACTGAGCTGTAAAGAAGTTGCTTGCTGATATATGTCTCGTAGTCATCCTCTTTGGAAACATGGAGGTTGTCGAGCATCGAAAAAATAGTATCGTTGCTGCCACAATCGAAGTAGATATTGGAAATAAGAGCCAGTTCCTGCGCAGCAGGTGATTTCTGCTTTTCGCAAGAGGCGGGGATAAGGGTCAGTGAAAAAAGTAAATCAAGGTACAGGCCTGCCCTTCCCATGTGTGAGAACTTTCGTCCCCGGTTTGAATTTGTGTTTTTCATCGGATTGGGTTGTAGGGTATTAAATCTAATGTCTTTTTTGTACAAACGTGAAGTTAACTTGTAAATAACAAATAGATACTATGTGTCCGTCATCACGGAAAACACACGTCTGAATTAGCAAAAATAAAAATAAAAAATGAAATAAACAACAAATTGCTTGAAAAATAAATAAACAGGAGATCGGGTGTTCTTTCAACTTGAAATTACAGCAATATAAATCTGATTGAAACAGCCGGAATTCTCCGGGATTTGAGATAAAAAAAGCTGAAAAAGGGAGACTCTCCGGTTAGGCATAACAGTTTTGAAGGTGATATTTATTCAAATCAACGTTAATTTGTAAAACCGGGATATTTAAAGTTCAATTTTTGTTGTAACTTTGTAGGTTAAACATAAAAAGTATTTCAACTGCACTGAAACAATAGAACTGTTCGGGGAGTATGAAATTATTCGAATAAAATGCCTGTGTCTATGAAAATAAAAGTAGTCAATAAGTCGAAACACCCATTACCGGAGTATGCTACCGCAAATTCTGCCGGGATGGATCTGCGTGCTCACGTTGAAAACCCTGTGGAGCTGAAACCATTGGAACGGAAATTGATACCTACAGGCTTGTATATTGAACTGTCGGCAGGCTGGGAGGCACAAATCAGACCGCGCAGTGGGCTGGCTCTCAAAAGCGGAATAACAGTGCTCAATTCTCCGGGCACCATTGATGCTGATTATCGGGGAGAAATTGGTGTGATTCTGGTCAACCTCTCGTCAGAAACATTTGTTGTTAATGATGGTGAGCGTATTTGTCAAATGGTGATTGCGCGTCACGAGCAG
>CAYPPC010000261.1:1966-4049 GCA_964412435.1 uncultured Paludibacter sp. | reverse complement strand
TAAACTTACCACCACCGGAAGGCAGGGCGATATCAGCTTCGATATTGGCAAAGAAGAGATTGTTCCAGGCCGATGTTTTGCGTTCTGCCTCTTTGTTTCTGTCTGCATCGATATAAGTGCGGTCGAGTGCAGCAAAATCAGTGCAGCCAAAGATGTTGTTATAGACATTGGCATTTACACCGGTCATATAGCGAAATCCGTAACCCATATCTTTCAAAGTAGGATCGGGATCGCGGCGCCAGGAAAAGAGCACGGTGTTGTGATGAAAATCAACTGACACCTCACTCACATTTTTGTTCATACTGCGCACTTCGCAGGCGGCCATACGGTTGGCCAAAAATACATTGTTGTAAATGTCGAAATGTCCACCAATATTCCCCATCTGAATGCCGAAATGACAACCGTTCATTAGCACACAATTCCGAATGGTAACCTGTCCTTCCACATCACCGTGAATTAATTGCCCCGAAACAGAGGTGGGTGCCCGCATGGTGGGTATCCTGGAGTCATAGCCGGGAGGTACCATCATACCGGTTTCACAACCTTCGGGTGTGCCTGTAAGACGATTTTCCGGATCGTTGATGCGGTAGCGGTTCATATAGCCTTTGTTAAATACCAAACCGTCTATCAGGATGATGCCGTCACGTTTACCACGTACGTAAATATCGAGCAGTCCATGATTGGCATTGGTACCGCCGGCATTTTCCCCGGGTTCAATTTTAGAGATAAAACGCACCGGATCTCTTTGTGAAAAATCCTCTGAGTGTCCGCCAATAATAGAGACATACTTTTTAATCTCAATATATCCGCGGTCTAAGTTTCCGAGATAATTGCCTTCTGCTACTAAAATAACGGCACCTTCGGGCGCTTCATTAACTGCTTTCTGCAAATCTTTGAAAGGGGCACTTTTGCTACCGTCATTTCTGTTGCTTCCTTTTGTCGCTGAAACATAGAGTGTTTTGGTGCCTTTGGGTATAGCACTGCTGATTTTTGAAGCAGCCGTAGAGCCGGTTACAGCTGTGCTGCCTTCACTCTTGTTCTCTTCCGTTTTTTCATCTACAAACTTTTCAAGTTCTGTTTGTACAGCTTCTTTTGCTTTTTGAAGCAATTTCTTCCCAATCTGTGCCTCCGTGGGAGTGACAGCACAGATTAAAAAGATCAGGCTAAGGAAAAATGATTTTGTTTTCATAATCATGTTGTTTTTTTATAGATAGTTTGTGTGTAAATAGAATTGTTGTTGATATATATAGTAATGTATGTGTGCCTTGTGTGTAATTTGTGGAGGTGTTAAACTCCGCCTTGTTCTATTTCAGACAGCCTTTTACTGATAAGAGTTTCTACCTCACTAAAACTAAGAGCAGCCCGGCTTTTGTTTTGATCCCTGCTCAGCTTCTTTTTTAAGTGTGCCAATGCTCTTCTACCTTTAAATTGCATCATAACTGTTTAGATTTTACGATACAAATTTACATTAATTAGATATAGGGAAGTAGCAAAATCAGAGCAAAATATAGCATTATCTAAGCATTTTGAAAATGCAGAATAGCACAATATGAATGCTTTTATGCTCTAATGCTCTGAGTGTCAGATGGAAAAAAGTGCTAATGTCTTGAGTTTGGCGTTTTGTGAAAATAAGTGTATAAAATTGCTTTTATACAATTTAGTAAATCGCTTATTTCGTCAGGATAGATTGCTGTAAAACAGTTACAGCCCGCAATGGTTCCAAAATAACTTACGGATAAGCATGGAGTATCTTTTACCTGCTGGTTAGTAGGGAGTAAGCCGGACAGAGCGGGCAGAGATTGGAAGTTAATTCTTTTTCTATCGACAGAAATCCAAAGAATTGTACATAAATAATGTGAGAATGTGAGAATGAGGATATGTGACTTTGAGGCGTTGAAACATTGCGGTTTTATTCTCACCGCCGTGAGATGATATTGATTTTTGTGGAGTTTTAGGCGGAGGTGATAAACCTTAAAATGTACCGTAGGGAGGAATCTCCCGATGGTCGTGGGAGTCCAATGAGCGAATTAGAAAATATCTGTACTTGAAGGTTATTACCATTGATTTTCTATATAACCCGGCT
>CAYPPC010000261.1:0-1956 GCA_964412435.1 uncultured Paludibacter sp. | reverse complement strand
GCGCTTAGTACATCTATATCTTTCTTGCCGACAGTTTAACGAAAAACAGCCGCAGTGTAATCCTTGATTCAGTGAAATTTAACCCGCATTATTCACCACATTATTTGCTCACAAACCAAACCTATTGATAATCAAAGAGTTACAGGAAGTGTTGTGTAGAAATGAGTAGCTCGATTTTGGGCTATGTTAGTTTCTAGTTGTTTGGATTCTTTTGTGTCTCTTCTGCGTTCTAAGCTACTTGTAGTATGTTTATACAACTGCGTAGCTTACGCCTAGAATAGACCCAAAATAATCTCATGAATAATGCGGGCTAAAGCCATCTGAACGCACTCTCAATTGACCTGATTTTTAAGTCGGGTAAAATATGAACTTATCAAATCGGTGCTTTTAAAATGTACACTTTGATGTGTTTCAACTTTCGGGCAGCAGCCCCGGCTTGGCAGCGAGATACAAAAACCAGAGTGTTCCAAGCAGCGGTATCAGGTTGATCCAAACCCAATGCCCGGATTTGCCAATATCATGCATACGACGTACACTCAGTGCCACCAGCGGCACCAACATGGAGAGTATAGAAAGTAAGCAAATAAATTTGAGTACCCAGCAATAACGTGACAGCAGCGCCAGAAGAAGGTTAAAAAGAAAAATCATCAATACGAACTGCCAGAACTCCTGCCGCCCGGCTTTTCCGCTAAATTGTGCGTATCTGTTTAAAAGTACTTCTCCGAAATTTTCATTGAGTCTTTTGATTATCATGATGTTATAAGGTTGTAGGTTGTAAGCCGGCATTTGCGTTAGAACAAAGCTGATCTCTCTTTTCATATAGATTCAACAGACTTTTTCTTCTTAATGAGTGACTTACTCTCACATAAAATGATACTTGCCGGCATCGATGTAACAAATATAATACATTTATCAAGAAAATATTAGCACTATCCAAGCAAAAATTAGCATTATCTGAGCATTTTCACCTGTTTCTCTAAAGGTAAGTAGGTGCCCCGGACTGAATCTTAGATTTTATGTTTTTCGGTTTTTCCGTTTATGAAATAGCTTTATGACTCCTTGTTAGCAGCCGGTGTTTTTCTGTAATGTGAAGGTGAAATATCGTAAACCTGCTTGAAAACCCTGCTGAAGTAGTTGGAATCCTCAAAGCCGCACTCCATAGCAATTTCACCAATGGGATTTTCATTGCTTCGCAGCAGTCGTTTCGATTTTTCAAGACGTATATGAAGCATATAGGCCGAAATGCTGTAGCCGGTCAGCTGCTTCACCTTCCGGTTGAGTTGCGAGCGACTCATAAACAGCTTGTCAGATACAAAGTCGGGGGTTAGCTCTGCACTGGTTATATGCTGATGCACAATCGTAATGATACGGTTGAGGAAGTCCCGGTCGGCTTTAGTAATGTCTATCTTGTCAGTGGTGCCGTCTTTGATAGCCGTGGAGTACTTCTCACGCATAATCTGCATTTGTTCCAGCTTTTTCTCCACCCTGATTTTTAACTCGGCCGGGTTGAAGGGTTTATGCAAAATAAGGTCAGCTCCCGCTTCAAAGGCTTCTGCGCGGTCTTCATCAGATGTTTTGGCGGTAATGACAATAATAGGTAAATGGTTCAGCACTTCATCTGCTCGAATGGCCTGACTCAGGGCGATTCCATCCATCACCGGCATGGTGAGGTCGGTAATGACAATGTCCGGGATAAAGTCTTTAGCGCGTCTGATGCCTTCTTCACCATTGGAGGCGTAGCGAACAGCAAAATCATCCTCAAGTATGGAGCCGATATACTGGCGGATACTCATATTGTCCTCAACAATCAAAACAGAAGGTCTTGAGTCATCGCTGTTGCCATCGTCGTCGCTATCGGCTTCCCCGATATTACCGGTTTTAGGCTCCACGTGGATGACGCCCTGTTCTGCTTTCTCAGGTATCCATTTATCTGTCACCTCAAATTTCTGTTTGAGT
>CAYPPC010000260.1:0-4070 GCA_964412435.1 uncultured Paludibacter sp. | reverse complement strand
CGTTTCAGTTTTTGGGCAGCTTCGAGACCTTTGCTGATAGGATCGGCACTGAAATCGCTGTACTGCTCCAGCATGGTATCTGAGCTGTGCTGCTGCGGATAAATAACAATCGTATTGTTTTTCGCGAAATGCTTCTCCAGCTTTTCAGGCAGTTTATCCAGCACCGTCATATGCGAAGTAGCTCCTCTTCTGGCCGAAATCAGCACCAGAAAATCCTCATCTTCAATATCCCGGGCCAGTACCAGCGCATCGTCCCAGTCATCAAATTCAGTATGATTAAACTTCACGCTGCTCTTCATATTTTTCAAAGCCTTATTAATGGCATGGCCCGTAGCTTCATTACTGTAAAGCTGCACCGTGGCGCTCAACTCCTGAGCCAATTGCTGCACCTTGGCGATCCAAAGCAGAAAACCATTCTCATACTCAGCCATCGGAGGCACCAAAATAACGATGCGCTTCGTAAGCATCAAAGGCTGCACCATGTGAGAAATAATCAGTGTCTTATCTGTATTGCTCAGGATAGAATCGATCTTTTCACCAATCAGTTTCACAATAAACCCAGGTCTTTCGGGCCAGCCCAAAATTACCATATCAGCCATAATCTCACGTGAAATCCGGCTGATACCTCCTGCCACATTGTGGTCAATGGTAGCAATTATATCCACTTTAGTCTCTGTTTCAGCCCCCTGCCGCACAATCTCTTCAAACTTATTACGTGTACGGATAATATTTTTCTCAGCCTCTTCGTCGTTCGACACCACGGAGAGAACCGACACCGGATTAGGTGATTTCTTGTCGCGGATAAGCACAATAAACTCAAGCAATTTCTGGATATTATCCAGATTGGCAATCGGCAGCAGAATCTGCTCGTGCTTCAAATCATCCTTTTTAATCTCCTCTTCCTCACCGGCTGTTTTCATAACAATCTGCTTGGCTGCCTTTTCGGTAGCAAATGAGGCTACGATACAGGTAATCAGAATCAGAATAACAGTACCGTTCAAAATATTCTTATCAATAATTCCGGCGTTGTAACCCACCAGAATAACAGCCAGGGTAGCAGCAGCATGCGCCCCGCTCAATCCGAAAATCAACAAACCCTGCTCTTTGGTATAACCAAAAACGAGCTGGGTAAATTTAGCAGCCAGCCATTTGCCCAGCAGGGCAACCACTGAAAGCACTCCCGCAATAATCAGAGCCATCGGTCCGCTGAGGATCACGCTGATATCCACTATCATACCCACGCTGATCAGAAAGAAGGGAATAAAGAGCGAGTTTCCGATAAACTCGATGCGGTTCATCAGCGGTGAAGAGTGCGGAATCAGTTTATTGAGTGCCAGTCCGGCAAAGAAAGCGCCGATAATAGGCTCTACACCCGCCACTTCCGCCAGGAAAGCGGCAAAGAAAACTACCGACAACACAAAGATATAGTGAGAGTGCTTTTCGCTCTCCAGCTTTCTGAAGAACCAGCGTGCAATACGCGGAATAATCAGGAAGATGATTGCCGTAAATATGGTGAGAGATACCCCCAGGCGAATCCAGAACTCCTGTGTGAGACCACCCTGACTGCTGCCTACTATCACCGCCAGGATAATCAGCACCGCCGTATCGGTGAGGATGGTCCCCCCCACCGTAATGGCAACAGCCTGATTTTTGGAGACACCAAATTTGCTCACAATCGGATAAGCCACCAGGGTGTGTGTGGCAAACATACTGGCGGTGAGCAGGCTGGTATTAAACTCATAGCCCAGTCCGTAACGCATCACCGGGTAGCCTATTAGCAGCGGAATGGCAAAGGTAAAAAGCCCGAAGAGCAAGCTCTTGTTTTGGTTCGCTTTGAACTCATTCAGGTCCAGCTCCAGGCCGGCAATAAACATAATATAAAGTAATCCGATGGTAGAAAAGAGCTCGATGGCGGAGTTATTTTCCAGAATACCCAGTCCGTGAGGACCTATAATAACTCCGGAGATAATCAAGCCGATAATACCCGGGATATTCAGTTTTTTCAAGAGGATAGGTGAAAGCAGAATAATCAGCAGAACCAGAGAAAATATCAGCACCGGATTTTGCAGCGGCAGCTGAAGTTCCCCTATAAATTGAGTTAAGAAATCTGTCATATTGAAATATATAATAGTAGTTCTGCCAAAGATAGTTTTTTATTTTAAATAATCTGACCGGAATGAAAGGTTTTTGAGAGAATTTTAACTATATTTGCGGAGGATATTTAGGTTAAAATTCTGTGAAAACAGGTAAAACTGATAGCTATGTACAGTAAATTTGAAAATCTCGAAAAGCTCAGTGAGCTGTATACCAAAGGAGTAATTACCCAGGAGGAGTATGAGGCGGAAAAAAAGAAAATTCTGGATTCAGACCGGGAAAAGGAGGAGCCGCAGGTGAGCTCTTTCGAAGATAACGGAACCTATTCAGCAATAATGCACCTGGCACGTTACATTAATTACGGTATCCCTTTGGGTGGAATGATTGTAGTGATTGTGATGTGGCTGGCACGCAGGGACAGGAACAGATCTGTGGATCAGAACGGCAAGGTGATTCTCAACTGGCTGCTAAGTAAATTTATTTACCTCGCTTTGCTGGCTGTTATTACATTGGTGTTTTTGCTCTCCACATTTGGCACTGCACTCTTCTCTGACGGCTACTTCGATGATCCCCTCGAAGTTTTAGGAATCTTCAGACTTCTGGTAATTTTACTGATCCTGATAGCGCCCATTATCGTGTTGCTTATTCTGGACTTTGTATCTCCGATTATCGGAGCAGTGAAAGCGGCCAACCGCGAAGTGTGGAACTATCCGCTCAGCATTCGGTTCTTCAAAACGAAAGATTAATAAAATAAGGCTATATAAAAAAAGGCACCGGATGGTGCCTTTTTTTTGCTTTTATGATTATTGCGGATTACAGTCCAAACTCTTTCAGAACTGCATCCTTCATATCAGTCTTTTCCCAGGTGAAAAGCTCCACTTCACGTATTTCGCTTTCACCTTTGGCGTTAACCACCTCTTTTTCGACAATACGCGGAGTACGCCCCACATGTCCGTAGGCTGCTGTCTCTTCGTACATCGGATTGCGCAGTTTCAGCCGCTCTTCAATCGCTTTGGGGCGCATATCGAAGAGTTTCTCTACCTTTTCTGCAATTTCAACATCGCTTAAATTCACTTTGGCTGTGCCGTAAGTATCGATAAAGATATTCATCGGACGTGCCACTCCGATGGCATAAGCCACCTGCACTAATACCTCATCAGCTACACCGGCTACCACTAAATTTTTAGCGATATGGCGTGCAGCATAAGCTGCCGAGCGGTCCACTTTGGAGGGATCTTTTCCGGAAAAAGCACCACCACCGTGCGCACCTTTTCCACCGTAAGTATCCACAATAATTTTACGTCCGGTCAGGCCGGTATCTCCGTGCGGTCCACCAATTACAAATTTACCGGTAGGGTTTACGTGTAAAATATAATCATCCTGAATCAGCTCCGCAAACTGCGGTACCTGAGCTTTCACTCTTGGAATCAGAATGGTGCGTACATCCTCTTTGATTTGCGCAAGCATCTCATTTTCAGCTTCTTTCTTTGACTTCCCGTCGCCGGCAGTCACAAACTCATCATGCTGAGTAGAAACAACGATAGTATGTATCCGTTTGGGTTTTCCGTTTTCATCATACTCCACTGTAACCTGCGATTTGGAGTCGGGACGCAAGTAAGTCATCTCTTTGCCTTCACGGCGAATTACCGCCAGCTCTTTCACTAAAGCATGCGACAAATCGAGTGAAACCGGAATATAATTATCCGTTTCACTGCTGGCATAGCCAAACATCATCCCCTGGTCGCCGGCACCTTGCTCCATCGGATCTTCGCGCACAACGCCCTGGTTAATATCAGGCGATTGCTCGTTGATAGCCGTCAGAATACCGCAGGAGTTTCCATCAAACTGATACTCACTTTTGGTGTAACCGATTTGATTAATCACTCGGCGTGCAATACCCTGCACATCAATATAAGCGTTGGAATTAACCTCACCTGAAATAATTACCTGACCGGTGGTAACCAGCGTTTCGCAGG
>CAYPPC010000259.1:0-4075 GCA_964412435.1 uncultured Paludibacter sp. | reverse complement strand
CTATACCTGGTCGCGTAGCTATTGGTTTGATGATGAGCCTGTTAATCCAATTCATAGGAACAGGTTGAGGCGTGTGATGTATGCGTCAATTGACCTGGACAAAGTTTTCTACACCTTTGATAATAAAAAATATTATATAACCGATGAGTTCTATGCGCTGTTAACTAAAAGCGGATATGAATTTTATGCTGACCAAGGCACACTCTTCTTTATACATGATGATAATAAAATTATGAGTATAAGAACAGCTAGCTTTGGTGATATGTTTGACGGGCAAACCTGTATAAGTATGCAGGTTTACAGGGATGATGTTAGTGGGCTTAGGAATGTGAAAGGTATGAGCAAAGCCGAGCAAAAAGCTCACATTCAACGGGTTTTAGATAAACATATAGATATTGATTAAAAAGATAAGTTTCAATCATTAGAACTTGTTGGTTTATTATAGAAAGCACCTGTAAAAGTACAAAATAGAAAAAACAAAAATGATAGCAAAAGTAAAAACAATGTATGACCTGATGGTGGAGAAGTTTGAAGCTTCTCCACACGGTCGGCATCAGGCAGAGGCATATCGCAACATTCGTGCTCTTGCCGATGAATGCGAATCGGTAGCAGCCATGACCGCCCGTCTGCAAAACGAGGGCTACAACAAGCTGCCGGCCGTTGCGCTGATCACAGATAAGGTAGAAGCACACCTGCAGGCTGCGGTTGAGAATGGTCTGGTGGAGCATACCGCTATCTATCGCCGCGTTCTCCGGGATATTGCCGATAATCCGGACAATGCCTACCTGACCGGTTTCTATGATGAGGTGAAACAGGCCCATGCACGGCATGCACAAACTTTGGAGCGTCTGCTGACCTGCTTTAATGATTATCTCCATTTTAAACTTAAAAATGAGATTCCGCCCAATATTAGTGTGGCTTTGGAAGCGTGGAGAAAAGAGCAACGCAGCCTGGAAGAGGTGGTGTTTCAAAAGGCATTCAGAGACCATTTTGCCTGCTCTGATACATTTCTCAGGGCTTTTGCCGATGAGTTTGAACTGCTTGCTACCGGCAAATTGCAAGAGACTTCAGAAGTGGAATCGGGGATAATTGATGAAGCCCTCAAAGAAATAAAGCAGGCTGAAAGCCAACGCCGCGAATTGGCTCATAGCGAGCTTCCCCGCTATCGCCGTGCTTCAGCCATGAGTGTTGCACCTGCTACTGCAGAGGGAGACTATGAATATATACATATTGAATTTGAAGATTAAACGACTAAAACAAAAATCATGGATATAGCAGTAGAAGGCATGCTAAAGGCGTATATCGACTCGTTCGATTCGTTTCCTTGTGATAATACACAAATCAATGCGGAGATCGAGCAATTCAAGCAGGAGCTGACTCAATTTGCACAGTCCGCACCGGATCTCACTGCTTTTATGGCCGATTATGATGCCCGGGGTTATGGCAAACGCTATTTAGACCTCTTCGGGAAAATCGCTCTGGCACAAAGCAATGAGCTGACTGTGGAGGAGATTGAGGAGCGGCAGCAAATAACACCGGTGGAGTTTGCTGCACAATATGATGCAGCTTACCAAGCAATTAAAGCTAACAAGTATCGGGTGAAGGCAGTCCGGGCTTATGAAAAACTCTTCGAACTGGCGGAACGCAGTGAAGATATGCTCGACTTCAACATTGCCTGTGAGCGTGACAACCTGCTCTTCAAACTGGCTGCCGATGATGCCATTGAGCAGACAGAGTTTTTGATGGAAGCCTCTGATCCTCTGGATAAAATCAGCTATCCGCAACATGTCCGGCGCATCAAAAGCTGGCAGGCGGCTGCGAGTGATGCCGACATCACCTACTCAAGTGAAATAGAGCAGGAGGAGACCGCACGCAACAGCAGCCGGGAGACACAGCGCATCATGATAATAAGCGCCATTGCAAACCTTGCCACTGAATATATCCTGTTTAAGAACCAACTGCTTGCTGCCACCCGGGAGCAAAGCATGCGTGATGCTCTGAGCGGAATGAATCATCACAGAGAGGCTATCAGAAAGCTGGCAGAGAATCTGCTGCCTGCCTTCGGACTCGATATTAACACTGTTTTCAACGATAAATATTATCGCCGGTTGCTGCTTTCACCCACTAATCTGGATGAAACCGGACGGATCAAACAGTGCCATCACCCGCAAAACATAGCAGCTATGCGGGAGATTGTTACAGAAGAGATGCTTGGCGAGATGTCTGTTGCTGAACTACTCTTCCGCCCCGTCAACACACCGCTCTGCTTTGCCCTTTCGAAGCGAGGCATTGAGCGTAAATATGAAAGCCTGGCAGAAGCTATGAATGCCCCTCTCAACTACTACAAAAGCAGAGTTGAGTGATGCGAAGTAAAAACTAAAATCATTAACAATAAAAACAAAAAGAGATGAAAAAGAAACTATTTTCCCTATTGATGATTATTGCAATCTTACCTGCTTGTAATAACAAAGAAAAAGATGATCCCATCATAGAAGATGAGATTAACTTTGAAATTGATAAAACTGAGTTTAATGAAGAAAATTTAGCCAGGGTCTTTACAGTGAATGTAAGCTCGGATTTTATACCGACAGTGAACATTCCGGAAAATATCGACTGGGTGTCCATTGTTGAAATATCAGAGGTAAAATCTGGTAACAGTGGCAACAACCCTCCTGAAAGAGCACCCGGAAAAGTGAGCAAAAAAGAAAGACACACTGCCATTAAACTGAAAATTGAGAGTAACCGAAGCCTGAGTGCCCGCCAGGCTACAATAAGCATTTCGGTTGACGAAAAAAACGTAAGCAAAAACATTGAGATTAATCAGAAAGCCGGAGTTAGGCCGGAAGATGATAAAACAATTGCAAAGGGGCAACCCTATGTCAGCTTTATCACCAGTCGGGAAAAAGGCAGTCAGATAATCATTGATGTTAATGTGGCCAACAATGCCGACAAAGCCAACTGCTGGATTGACTTAAATAATAACGGCAAACGTGATGCCGGTGAAGATATTAAGTCATTCGGATCTCACCCTAACAGCTCTGAAGGAAGATATACAGTTGACTCTCCCGTAATAAGAGTCTATGGTAAACTAACCCACTTTGTTTCGGGATATACCTCCGACAGAGGCAATAATCTGATAGATTTAGACGTTTCAAACAGTAAAGACCTGACCTATCTCTACGCTTCATATAATAAAGAACTCTGTTATATTGACATTGATAATAACACCAAGTTAACAACTATCAGGTTCGAAGTGAATCCAATGTTAGTTCATTTAAATACGAGCAAGAACACTAACTTAGAATATATATCGCTTTACTCCTGTTACAAAGTTAAGAGTGTTGATGTTAGAGCTAATAAAAAATTAAAAGATCTGAGTCTGGCATATACCAATGTCACTTCATTGGACATCACTCAAAATAGTAATCTTGATTATTTAAGATGGCATCCACTCAGAGAGATACCTTACGCCAAAGGTGCAGTATCTAAAGTGATCGGTGATCTTCCGGCACGTAAGGTAGCCGATAAAGCCAGACTCTTACTAAAAAAAGAGGCTGATGTAAGTGATAAAGATAAGGCTATTCTTGAAAATAAAAACTGGGAGCTTAATGATAGTTTTTAAAGGTTTTACCGGTTAAGTTGAAATAAAACTGACACCTAATTATAATCAGATGCGGTTATAGCTCACAGCTTATAACTGCATCTGTTTTTTTTGAGAATAAGCAAGAGGGATAATTGTGAAAGAGAATTGATTTTTATTAGCTCATTGATCTTGGGTTGGGAATATAGCCCGAAGGGCTTAACTTTGATAACCGTGGGGCAACGACCCACGGAGTTGAACAGCAGATTAAACACTGCCTGGAAGGCAGAACTTCTTATGTGCCAGGTGTATTTCGGGCATTTTGTTTCAGATAAGTAATCCCGCTCTTTACATATCCTTCAAAATTCCCTATCTTTACACCCAATCTAAATCAATTAATACAAAGTTATGCGAAAACTATCTTATGCACTTATTCTGCTTGCAGTTTTAACCGGCTGCTCCGGCAAAGTCAGCACCATCCGCTTCGACGGAAAT
>CAYPPC010000258.1:0-4097 GCA_964412435.1 uncultured Paludibacter sp. | reverse complement strand
TCTGGCTCACCCCTGATCAGGTGGTGGTGCTGCCTATCAGTGATCGCTTCAACGACTACGCCCACGAGGTAGCCAAATCCCTGGACAATCAGGAGATTCGCGTTCTGGTAGATGACCGCAATGAGAAAATCGGCCGAAAAATTCGTGACAACGAATTGAAGCGTATCCCCTATATGTTGATTGTAGGCGAGAAAGAGGCTGAAAATGGTCAGGTTTCTGTACGGAAACAAGGCGGTGGAGATCAGTTCTCAATGGGCATTGATGAATTTGCACAGATGATTAACAAAGAGGTTGACAGCATTCTCAAAGATGCTATGGATTTAAGTAAAATCAAACAGTAATATTGCACGCAACAGTGCATAAAATAAAAGAGTGAAACTGAATTCAGTTTCACTCTTTTATTTTATTATTACTCACCAAATTATCTCAGAAGGTATTCTCGCTGAAGCTGCAGGGCAAATTCAAGCGCTTGCTTATTGGTTGGATCCACCAGGCGTTTATCCACTTTGGGGATTTTCACATCAATGCCTGCGGGTACGTTATCCGGGTTGGAAATTTTGCTTTTATTAGCTTCGTAGATATATACCCAGAAATGGGGATGTCCGTAGTGTTTTTTAGCAAATTGCGTCAGCTGACTGCCGGCCACCATCTTTTCTGTGGCTATAAACTGATTTAAGTTTCTCGGTAACTTTTTCAACTGTTCTAAATCAAGAGGAGCTGCGCTTACAACTGGTGCCGGTTTTTCAGCCACAGCTTGTTTACTCTCTGCTGTCTCTGCTGCCTCTGTTATCTCTTCAAGCAAATCTTCCGCAATAATAACCTCAACAGTATCACTATCAAAATCCAATCCCAGAGAATCTCTGCCTTTTGATAATGAGTCGGCAATCACCCTCACCTGAAGTTCATTGGCGATAGAGTCAGCTATCAGTTCCATTCTTTTTTTTTGCTTGCTTTTTTCTTTGTAGCTGTACCAATTATTAATAGCCCAGCCTCCTGACCCAAGCAGCAAGAGTATCAAAACAGACCAAACCAACACTGATTTTTTTCTGGTTTTTTGTTTAGTTGCATTAGCATGTGATGCTTCCTCTACTTTAGAAGTTGCTTTCTTTGGCTCTGCTATATTTTTTGACTGATCGGTTGTATCATTCTCTTTCTCTTCCGAAGACTCTTCGCTGATCTTCTCTTCCGTCAAAGTGACAACTTCCGGTTCGTCGCTCTCCTCTACACCTGCTTCCACCGGTTCGTCCGGTAAAAGATGCGACAGGTCACGGATCACCCCGAAACCGTCATCCATATGAACAACGTGTTCACTCTCCTCCATTTCAACCTCATCTTCTTTCAGCTCTTCCTCTTCATCCGCTAAATCGGGCAGAAGTTCATCTTCGTCATTGTCAATGGAGTTTATCTCGCTCAGTAATCCTTTTATTTCCAGCGCCTGCTCTTCAAAAATCTTTATCGGTTCAATCGGGGCACTCGCTTCTGTTTCTGCCTCTTCCAATTCGTCATCATCCGTGTCATCCGGCTCAGACTCCACTTCAACCACCGGCTCCTCCTCAGAATCAAGGTTCACCGGCTCAAGATGTGCGAAAGGCTCATTAACGAGCAGTTTCAAATCGTTATCCGGCTGAAAAACAACCTTATAGAATCCGGGAATAATAATCTCCTCACCCGTGTTAACATCAACACTCCGCCGGGCTTCATTCCACTGAGTTTTGAAAGTTCCCAGGTCTTTTATCTTTACAGAATCACCACTTTTAAGTGCCTCTTCCACCGTTTCCAAAAGCACTTTTATAAACTCATCAGCAGTTTTTTTAGTGAAATCGCCACGCTCAGCCATCCGGTCAACCAACTCCTGAATAAATATCTTCTCCTTACTCATTGCCTTTTAATTTTAAATGAAAATGATTACAGATTACTCAAGATTGAGTTTTTCCTTTAATACCTGGCTCTGCTTAAATCTGACTACCAATCTGGGGGGAAGCAGCACTCTCGCTTTTGTTTTGGGATGCACAAAAACACGCTCATTTCGTTTTCTTACATCAAAAACTCCGACACCCTGTAAACCAACAGAGTTACCCTCTTTCAACTCCTCGCGGACACTCTCTACAAATGCCTCTGCCAGACTCCCGGTTTCTGCGTTAGTCAGGTTCATCTTTGAAGCAATTGCTGCAATTAGCTCTTTGTTATTCATCTGATAATTAGGTATTATATTTAGTGTTTCTCTCTTTCTCTACTCAGCAAACAGCTCAAATTCATTGGCGTCAACAATGGTCAGCTGGTAAAACTGCCCCTCCTCGATTCCCGCTTTATCTGCCGGAATCAGCACTTCCGGATCCACCTCCGGAGAATCGAACTCTGTGCGCCCGATAAAATAGTCTCCCTCCTTTCGGTCCACCACCACTTTCAGGCTTTCCCCAATTTTGGAGGCGCTATGCTCTGCGGCAATCTCCTGCTGAATCGCCATCAGCTCATCCAGGCGACTCTGTTTCAACTCCTCATCAATATCATCTTCGTAATGGTTATAAGCATAGGTGCCCTCTTCGTGGGAATATACAAAGGCCCCGAGCCTCTCAAAACGCATTTTGCGGACAAACTCTTTTAGCTCTTCAAAATCCTGCTCTGTTTCACCCGGGTGACCCACAATCATCGTAGTGCGCAGGTGAATACCAGGCACCTCTTCGCGGATTCTTTGCATCAGCGCAATGGTATCTGCTTTCGAAATATGCCGCTTCATCTTGTCCAGCATCGGATCGCTGATATGCTGTAAAGCCAGATCAAGATATTTGCAAACATTGTCCCGCTCACGCATCACACGCAAAACATCAAAGGGGAAATGTGCCGGATAGGCATAATGAAGTCTTATCCACTCCACCCCTTCAATATCAGAAATTCGCTCCACCAGCTCGGCCAGTTTCATCTCCTTGTAGCGGTCAATGCCGTAGGAGGACAGATCCTGGGCAATCAGCTGAAACTCTTTAACGCCCTTCGCCACCAGCATTTCCACTTCGCGCACAATGTCTTCTATCGAGCGGGAGCGGTGCCTGCCCGTTATCAACGGTATGGCACAATAGGAGCACGACCGGTTACAACCTTCCGAAACTTTTATGTAGGCATAATGTCCGGGGGTAGTCAGGGTACGCTCCAATTTGAAATCAGCACGAAACTCCTGTCCGATCTCGTGCAGTATCTCATTGTAGTTGAATTTACCGAAATACTTATCCACTTCCGGAATTTCTGCTTCGAGCTCTTTCAGATAACGCTCCGAAAGACAGCCCATCACATATAGTTTGGAGTCTTCTGTTTTTCTCTCAGCCAGTTCGAGAATGGTATTGATACTCTCCTCTTTGGCGTCACCGATAAATCCGCAGGTGTTGACCACCACAATTTCACCGGTCGGGTTTTCTGAATCATGTTCTACCTGATAACCCAGTACTTCAAACTGACGCATCAGCTGCTCACTGTCCACCAGGTTTTTCGAACAACCCAGTGTTATAATATCCACTCTGTTTTTTTCCATCAAAATCTTTCTGCTTAAGAAAATAGAGATCGGTTTATTCAAACAGAGATTTTACAAACTCTTCGCGATCAAACACCTGCAGGTCGGTCATTTGTTCACCCAGACCGATATATTTTACAGGTATCTTAAACTGATCCGAAATACCGATTACCACCCCGCCTTTGGCTGTTCCGTCCAACTTGGTTACTGCGAGCGCATTCACTTCAGTAGCTTTGGTAAACTGCTTGGCCTGTTCGTAGGCATTCTGACCTGTGGAGCCATCCAAAACAAGCAAAATCTCATGTGGCGCATCAGGCAGCACCTTTTGCATCACATTTTTAATTTTGGTCAGCTCATTCATCAGGTTGATTTTATTATGTAGTCGGCCTGCGGTATCAATAATCACCACATCGGCATTATTTGCCTTGGCCGAAGAGAGTGTGTCAAACGCTACAGAGGCAGGATCAGAGCCCATGCCCTGCTTTACCACAGGCACTCCAACACGTTCTCCCCAGATTACGAGCTGATCAACAGCAGCAGCCCGGAAAGTGTCGGCAGCACCCAGGTAAACAGACTTACCGGCCTGCTTAAACTGATAAGC
>CAYPPC010000257.1:1558-4104 GCA_964412435.1 uncultured Paludibacter sp. | reverse complement strand
TATGCGCTCACAGCTTCTGACAGTGAAACGGTTCAGACATTTGCCCGTGAAAACGGCTTGAGCTATCCGTTCTGTAAAACCGATCCCGTAACCTTGAAAACAATTATTCGTGCCAATCCCGGTTTGATGACTATTGAAAACGGTACGATTGTCGATAAGAAAAATATGCGCAACCTCTAAAACAGGTTGACAGACAAATAGATAATTATTATAAACAACGCAGCCTGCAATGAGCTGCAAACTTTTTAATTTAAATAGCAAAATGAGAAAAAACATTGTAGCAGGTAACTGGAAAATGAATAAAACCCTGCAAGAAGGTATGGCACTTGCCACTGAACTGAACTCAATTCTGACAGAAAATAAACCTAACTGCGAGGTGGTTATCGGCACGCCATTTATTCATCTGGCAAGTGTGGCTTCAGCAGTTGATACTTCGCTGCTTCACGTAGCCGCACAAAACTGTGCAGATAAAGAATCGGGCGCTTACACCGGTGAGGTGAGTGCAGCTATGGTTAAATCAACCGGTGCCGATTATGTTATTTTAGGTCACTCTGAGCGTCGTGCTTACTACGGCGAAACTTTCGAAATTCTGAAAGATAAAGTAGAACTGGCTCTTGGTAACGGTCTGAAGCCTATTTTTTGTATCGGAGAGCAAAAAGAGGAGCGCGAAGCGAACCAACAAAACGAAATTGTTAAAGCTCAGCTCGAAGGATCAGTATTCCATCTTTCAGCCGAGGAGTTCTCAAAAATTGTTCTGGCTTACGAGCCGGTTTGGGCCATTGGTACCGGACTGACAGCCTCATCAGACCAGGCACAGGAGATCCACGCTTTCATTCGTAGCCTGATTGTTGATAAATATGGTGCGGAAGTAGCAGAAAATACAACCATTCTTTATGGTGGTAGCTGTAATGCAAGCAATGCTAAAGAGCTTTTCTCCAAGCCTGACGTAGATGGTGGTCTGATTGGTGGTGCTTCGCTGAAAGCGGAAGACTTCAGAGCTATTATTGAAGCATTCAACTAAATAACGGAGTTTATTTCCGAAAAATTATTAGAAAAAATTCCTGCAGTTGTTCGCAATGCAGGAATTTTTTCTATTTTTGTAGAAATTTGAATAGAACGTGCTGTGATAAAAATTTACGAAGAAAATCCAAACCCTAATCAGGTTCGGCATGTAGCCGAAATTTTGCGCAACGGCGGGGTGGTTATTATCCCTACCGATACGGTGTATGCCTTTGCCTGTGATATTTTTAATACTAATGCAGTAGAGATTATCTCCAGGTTGAAGAAACTTGATACCCGCAAATCCAATCTCTCGTTCATCTGTCATGAAATGAGCGAGGTGAGTGAGTATGCAAAAATGGGTAATCAGGCCTTTAAGCTGATGCGTAAGAATCTGCCGGGACCGTTTACTTTTATTCTGCAGGGGAGCAACCGGCTCCCGAAGCTATTTAAAAACCGAAAAAATGTAGGGATACGCATGCCCAACAACAGCATTGCGCTGGCCATTGTGCGTGAGTTGGGCAACCCTATCATGACCAGCTCCATCCTCACCGATGATGATACCAAGGAGTATATCACAGACCCGGAACTGATACGCGAAAAATATGATCAGCACGTTGATCTGGTGATCGATGGTGGCATGGGTGGTCTGGTACACTCAACCATTGTGGATTGTACTGAGGGTGAACCCGAAATATTGCGGGAAGGAGCAGGAGAGCTGATTTACTAAGCTCTTTACAGAGAAAATAGTCAGGCCTGGCCGGGTTTTCCTCCGGATCAGGCTTTTTTATTGACAATTTGTCAAAAATCTCTTTGAAAATTGCGGAAATATGGAGATTTCGTGTATATTTGTCAAAAAATAATACCATTAATATGCACAGAATTCTTGTTATTAATCCCGGGTCCACATCCACTAAAGTGGCAGTTTTTGAAAATGAGAAGCAAATTGAGCTTTTTACAGTGCGTCACTCTATTGAGGAGTTGAAACAATTTGAGCGAGTTACAGAACAGTTTGACTTCCGCTACAATCTGATTGTCAGTCTTTTGGAAGAGAATGAAATTCCTTTTAATTTTTCGGTTGTGATGGCGCGCGGGGGTATGCTGCCTCCTGTTGAGTCAGGCGTGTATGAGGTAAATGAGAAAATGCTCGAGACCTTGCAGCGCGCCGATCGCGGAGAACATGCCAGTAATCTGGGAGCGTTTTTTGCCAAAAAAATTGCTGACAGCATCCCCGACTGCAAAGCTTATATTGCTGATCCTGTGTCAGTAGACGAGTTTGAAGATATTGCCAGAATCAGTGGTATGCCGGAAATTCCTCGCCAGTCTATTTTTCACGCACTGAATCAAAAAGCAGCCGGAAGGCATCACGCAAAGCAGGTGGGAAAAGCTTATGATGAGCTCAATCTGGTAATTGCTCACTTGGGAGGCGGTATCACTGTGGGCGCTCACCGGAAAGGTCGTGTGATTGATGTGAATCAGGGTCTCGATGGTTACGGTGCAATCTCACCGGAACGTTCGGGAACGGTGGATGCGGGCTGTCTGGTGCG
>CAYPPC010000257.1:0-1548 GCA_964412435.1 uncultured Paludibacter sp. | reverse complement strand
TATGTGCTTCTCCGGAAAATATACTCAAAATGAGATTCTGAGAAAACTGGCCGGAAAGGGTGGTTTAACAGCCCTCCTTGGCTCCAACGACCTGCGTGAACTGGAGGCGAAAGCCAAAGCAGGTGATGAAAAGGTGAAAAGTGTACTGCAGGCTATGTCCTACACAATCGGCAAGGAGATTGGTGCGATGCTGGCCGCCCTGCATGGCGAAGTGGACGGAGTTATTCTCACCGGTGGTGTTGCTTTTTGCGACTGTGTTGTGGAGTATATTGAAGATATGATTAAGCCTTTAGCGCCGGTCTTTGTTTATCCCGGTGAGGATGAACTGGGTGCACTTGCAGGCAACGCAGTAAGGGTGCTGCAAGGTGAAAAAGCAAAAGAATTTGTTTAGAAGATAATCTAAAAAATACCATTATCAGAAGGGCCCGACTCAACTTTAGTCGGGCTTTTTTCAAGCACAAAACGCTCATTCCAATAGACCCAGAGCAGGAATATCATGCCGTAGAAGGCATATTTTAGGATGTATTCATGCCAGAGATCAAAATGATCAGGGTGTTTCTTTATCACGGCTGTGATAAATACAATGCGAAACAAATTGAAAGCATATACAGCAAGCAGTCCCAGCGGAATAAACCAGGCTTTATGCTTCCAGGGGCCTTTGTAGAGTGCTATGATACAGAAAAAAATGTAGGCCTGCTTGATGCCCGAACAGGACCAGACCACGCAAACACCTCCCCGGCTGCCGCTCAGGTGGCGAACCACATTGTTGTCGGCCAGCATGGTATCAAATCCGATAAAGTTGAGAATTTTGTGGGTCGATATAGCAATATGCTTCGACATATAAATAAACGGCCCCGAAATATCCAGTCCGAAAAATGTAACCTGTTGATCCAGATCATCCCCCAGAATAAAGAATTTCCAAAAATAGTGCGATGCGAGCAAAATCACCATAAAGTAGATAATGCCTGCGTAGGGTTTAATATGTTCCGGTAGCTTTAATTTCATTGTCATTTATTTCAAAATATCACTTACACGTGCGTAAGGAGTCTCATCCAGTGCGCAGAAATCCTTCTGCAAGTATTTGTAATAGCCCGTTATGGCAATCATGGCCGCATTGTCAGTCGTAAACTCGAAGGGCGGAATATAGATGTTCCAGCCATGTTTTTCAGCATGCTCGTGGAATGCATTCCGCAGACCGGAGTTGGCAGAAACACCGCCGGCTACTGCAATTTCGTTGATGTTAAGTTCTTTGGCTGCTTTTCGTAGTTTAGCCATCAATATCTCAATAATTGTTTTTTGCAGGGATGCACTCAAATCCTCCATGTTTTCCTCTACAAACTTAGAGTTTTCTTTTAGATTATCACGTAAGAGGTAGAGAAAAGATGTTTTAAGACCGCTAAAACTGTAATTATACTCAGGAATTTGTGGCTTACTCAGTTGAAACGCATCAGGATTACCGATTTTAGCCAGTCTGTCGATATGGGGTCCGCCCGGATAGGGCAGTCCCATCACTTTGGCACATTTGTCAAAAGCCTCACCGGCGGCATC
>CAYPPC010000256.1:0-4106 GCA_964412435.1 uncultured Paludibacter sp. | reverse complement strand
AAAAACTGCTTTTAATGTTTCCGTTCCTGTTTTTAGTGATGGGAATGATGAGTGGGTGCGAAAAAGACATTCCACATGATTATTACAAAGGAGAGATAATCTCCTTAAACAGAGACGGATGCCATGACTTGATAAAGATTCAACAAAGTATTGAAAACGGATTAGCTGTTGGGAATAACATCAATTTTAATGCAAGTTCACATAACAAACAATTAAAAGTGGGTGATATCGTTTATTTTAAAATAATCAATTATGAGAAATGGGAAGGTTTCGTACTGGGAGTTTGCTTTGCTCCGACATATAGTGCAATAATAGAATTTTATAATGATTAAAATTGAAAAATTATGAGAAGGAAATCAATTTTATTTATAGCTTCTCTATTGATATGTACATGTAATCAAAGAGGGGCAAACTTATCGCAAACAGCTAATAGTAAAGTAAGCAAAAGCCCTTCACCAAAAAAAAAAGCATTAACTACAGCGCTTGTTCTGATAATCCGAGACAAGCGCTGTAAATATCTAAAAATCATTTTCGCATATTTATGTCAAGAAACATGCTTTTACGGCTTGTTTATTGCCCATATCGTCGTAAATTTACACCATCAATCTTTTTGTGCTTTTTTAACAAAACCCGTGCAACGTTTTGCCTCTAAAAAGCATCATTATAGTAAAGCGCATTTTATTTAAAAACTATAAATACAAAGCAAAAAACTATGATTACACACTCTTCCACTCCGCCACACTGCACGGCAGGTGTACAGCGATAACTGTATGCTGAAAACACACAGATTTAATTGATTTATTTACACTAAAATTTAATTTTATAAAACAGACACTATGAAAACAAAAATATTACTTTCAATATTAGCAGCTCTACTTTTCTATGCCTGCACCGATAAGAACGACATAAGCCACTTACCACCGGCCACGCAAACTGGTGCTAAAACTTTTGGCTGCCTGATAAACGGCGAATTATACAAATGCTCCGGATATTGGGACTCCGACATGATAATTACAGATGAAGGGTGTGGATATTACACTTATTATGATAAAGTAGTTATAAGCGTAAAAATTAAAAATCCAACTCGTTATTTGGATATTGAGTTTTCTAATCCGGGAAAAACAACAGGAATATTTACGGAAGGAATAGTATATCACACTAAAACTGCTCTGCCAAATACAGATTCTAAATTTGTAATCACAAGATTTGACAATAATATCCTTTCAGGAACTTTTCAATTCACAATTGAAGACCTGAATGGTGAAATAAAAAGATTTACCCATGGACGTTTTGATATTAAAAATGACAAATAAAACAGACACTATGAAAACAAAAATATTACTTTCAATATTAGCAGCTCTACTTTTCTATGCCTGCACCGATAAGAACGACATAAGCCACTTACCACCGGCCACGCAAACTGGTGCTAAAACTTTTGGCTGCCTGATAAACGGCGAATTATACAAATGCTCCGGATATTGGGACTCCGACATGATAATTACAGATGAAGGGTGTGGATATTACACTTATTATGATAAAGTAGTTATAAGCGTAAAAATTAAAAATCCAACTCGTTATTTGGATATTGAGTTTTCTAATCCGGGAAAAACAACAGGAATATTTACGGAAGGAATAGTATATCACACTAAAACTGCTCTGCCAAATACAGATTCTAAATTTGTAATCACAAGATTTGACAATAATATCCTTTCAGGAACTTTTCAATTCACAATTGAAGACCTGAATGGTGAAATAAAAAGATTTACCCATGGACGTTTTGATATTAAAAATGACAAATAATACAGACACTATGAAAACAAAACTAATGATGCTCTTTATATTATTGAGCTTTTTCTTGTCAGGTATCGCTCAGCCACAGAAAGTGCAATTGGCACCTGCTGAAAATCAAACTTACAATGATGCCATAGCAGAATCCATGCAAAGTTTAGATGTCAGCCGTATCCCGTACGGCGTATTGTACGACAGGGTAATGGGATGGAGTTTGCTAAGAGTGTGGAACAACAACGATACCATCAGCCTCCCTCGAATGAAACAGAGCTGGATTGACTTACAAAACAGCAGTATGACCGGTGTTATCGATACTTATACCAACTTTACTCAAGGATTGGCAGACGCAGAGTGGCAAGACTATATTCCGTTAGTTTCGATCTTTTATCAATTTTCCGTGATTGATACACTCGCTTTTTACGACGGCAGGATGCGTGTGGAAAATAACCGATTGATAGATGCCGGAATGGCATCGCCCTACCAGACCCGACAGATAGGGATTGCCTCATTAGGAATGGAAACCGTAGTTGCCAATAAACCATACACACTATCAGCAGCATCTCTTTTTCGTCTAACCAATCAGCCTGTAAGCTCTTTACTCTATTATGCCGTGCAGAACCTAACGACCGGTCAGTCGGTTACAGTATATAAAAATAGTGCTTCAACCTTTACCAGCAACACACCGGGTATAAATGTATTAAGAATACAAACGGTAACCACCTCCGGTACATATACTACCTACCAGGAATTGAAGGTGTTGCCCTCCGGGGGAGGATCACAGCAGGCACCGGGGGGAAATGACGTGGCACCTTCGCACCATCTACTTACATCCACTATTCCGTTTCAGGGGCCGGGCGAAAGCACTCCAACCATCAGTTATGCCGATTACCACATTTATTATCACTTTATCAGTCCCGCCAACACCTCACAATCCGAACGCGTACTGCGTAAACCGATTATTATTTTGGATGGTTTTGACCCGGAAGATATAAGGAGTTATAAGATGCTTTATGAAGAAAGATTAGTTTACAATGAGAATATTAAGTTAGGCGATGAACTACGTAAAAAGGGATATGACGTGATAATCTTGAATTTTCCAAAAACAAGACAAAAAGCTGGACAGGAAGGGAACAAAACCGATTTATCGGAAGATATTCCACCCATTAACTCTCTTACGCGAGACGGCGGCACAGATTTTATCCAGCGGAATGCTTTTCTGCTCGTAAAACTAATACAGGAAACTAACGCAAAACTGGTTCAAAATGGCAGCACTGAAAAATTAGTTATTGTGGGTCCCAGTATGGGCGGACTTATCAGCCGTTATGCACTGGCCTATATGGAAAAACACAATATGAACCACAATACCCGTCTGTGGGTCAGTTTCGACAGTCCGCACTTGGGAGCAAACATACCCTTAGCACTGCAAGCTAATCTGGATTTTTATGGTAATAAAGCCGGAATGGAAAGTGTGAAGCAAAAATACAATAACTCTTTACATACATCTGCCGCACGTCAAATGCTTATAGAACAGTTAGATGGATTGAATAATTCGGCTCCATACCGTGTCGATTTAATAAATGACTTGAATAACAACGGACTGCCAGGTTCCGGTGGGTTTCCCACTATTCCTAAAAAAATTTGTTTGGTAAATGGGAGTAGCAAAGGATTTAAAAACAACACGGAAGGTAAAAAGTTTCTGGGTATGAGCGGAGCGTTTTCCGGTTGGCGTGCAGCTCTTTTGGGTAATACAACTATACTTAGTTTTTCTGATTACTTTTTGCCTAAATACAATAGTGCTTTAACATATAGTGTAAACTACATAAACCGACCTTTTCACTATTTTACTGACCCTATTTACAAAGCAAACACAATTGTCAATAAAAACCCTCGCGGCTCAATGGATGTAGTGCCAGGAGGAACATACGATGTACAAAAAGAGGTTGCTGATGGCTTCCATTCAGGACTTAGAGAGCAGTACATCTATAACATAGGATACAATCCCAATCCAATGATTCATAATTCAACTTTTATACCCGTTGCAAGCTCGTTGGCTCTAAAAAATGCAACAAATTGGTACGAATCATTAACAGAAGCTTCTATAAGACAAAAGGGTTCTCCATTTGATTATTTTTACGTTCCAGAGTACAATGAAGAACACACCTTTATAAGTGCTAACAGCGTAGCATGGCTAATGGAACAGTTAGATGGGAACTATTATAGTGTCGTTAGACAACCCACCATCTCCGGCCCCTCCACCATCTGCGACCAAGCAACTTACACTATAGAGAACTTCCCTCCGGGTGCTTCAGTGCAGTGGA
>CAYPPC010000255.1:0-4108 GCA_964412435.1 uncultured Paludibacter sp. | reverse complement strand
GACGATTCAAAATTTTCCATTTTTTCGTAAGCTTCCGCTACAAAGAGCCAGGTTTGCCACTTTTCAGGATAATCTCCTTCAAAGCCCAGGTAGGCTTCAATCGATTCGCTCCACTGCTCCAGCTGAAAGAGGGTATGAGCCTTTTGAATCTGCGACAAAACATCTTTTTCATTAATTGTCAGCGCATAATCATAAGCCTCCAAAGCCTTCGTGAAATCAGATTTTATAAAGTAAATCTGTCCGATATGGAACCAGGCTTCACCGCTAAAAGCATTGATATCGAGCGCCCTTTCATAAGCGTCAATCGCCTGATCATAATTTCTTTTTTGCTCGTAGCAAAATGCCAGATCAAAATAGAGCTCTATGTTCCGGGGATTATGCTGAAGTCCTGTCTGAAGCACCTTAATGGCGTAGTCAAACTCTCTGTCGTTCATATAGATCATAGCCAGATCATTGGCCAGCCAGTCAAGATCATCATTCTTTTCACTAAGCAATTCCTGCGCAAGTTCATACGACTCATCAGGTCGCTGCATTTTTACAAGCACAGCAACTTTCAGAAAGTTAACTTCCGAATCAGAAATTTCAACCAGATTAAACAGAATACGGTGTGCCCTGGACAGGTCTCCGTTTGTGAGGTAAGCTTTGGCTCTTTTAATACTTAACTGGCTGTTACGGGGGTGAAGGCTGTCACCCAGATCGAGCGCACGTAATGAATCCTGTGTCCTCCCTGACGAGAGATAAAACTCCACAATCTGCTCCATTTCGTGCACATCAAAATAGCCCGAATCACGACCATTGAGGTAATTTTCATATCGATTTACCAGATCTTCAGTAGCATCATCACCCACAGAAAAAGGAAATTCCCGCATAGTTTTCTCCTAAGTTATTTTATACAAAAGTACGCTATTTTGCTGAAAGGAGGTATGGAAATTAAGGAAAGTTATTAACATGTAAGAATATTAGTGTATTAGTATATTGGTATATTGGTGTATTGGACTAATCGTATATTGGTTTAAGGATAAACTATGAGTACTCTTGCTTGTTAAGAGATACTGTATATTACACAATCACACCAACAAGCATATTAAGCATAAAATACTAACATACTAAATCATGATTGATCTTTCATTCGTTTTAGATAGGAAATGTATCCGTTTAATAACTTTAAACAGAGTTCATTTTGTTTTCTTAATTCATTTAGCTGTTCTTCATTGATATACTCTTCATCAAAAGCACATATTAAGTGATCAAGTGTTTCCAACAAAGAACCACGTGAATTTCGGCAAATCTGTATATACTCCTGATAGTGTAACGTCCGTGACCTTCAGCAATATTGGCTGTAACTGAGCGGCTTGAACGAATTATTTGATCTGTTAGTTTATATAACTCATAAGCAGAGAATGTTTTCGAAATTGCTGAAAATTTACTTTCTAAACTTCCGTCCCTCTTTCCATACATTCAGATCTTCAAAACTATTTGCCATATAAAATTATTCTTTTTAAAAATAAAATTTCTACTACTGTCTATTTTACCAATATACCAATACACATATTATACTAATACACCAATACACCAAGCTATTTTACACCGGGAATTTTGTAAAAACCACGCCAGCCGATAAAATAAAGATCTTTTTTATCATTAAAGTGCAGGTTTTTATAGGAGGTGTTTTTGGTGTCGGTATTGGCAACTTTTTGTTCGCTTAATTGTTTGTATTTTTCATCATAGCGATGAATGTAAATAGATTTATCCGAATCTCCACGCACAACACTGTAAACATTTCCTTTATGCTCCGCATTGAAGTAATAGTTGGGCTCCGGTGCAAAGTTCCAGTTTTTACCGTAATCTCTTGTTTCCATAAAGAATCTAACCCCTTCACTATAGGTTAATATCACGGCAAAGCCGGAAGGAGTCATCACCTCTGCGGCATTGGTTAAATTATGCTCGTTTTTACCACTTACAAATTCCCAGCTCAAAAGATCTTTAGAAGAAAACACCACCAAATTGAACTGCTCTGCCGGATCCTTAGAACCTAAATTGGAACCCCCTCCTGCAACTGCGTAATAAGTACTTCCGGATTTGGTTATATAACGAACAAATTTATTCCTGGCGGGCCAGGGCTTCTTTTGCCAGTTTTTCCCGCCATCTGTTGAATAAATAATATCCGGTATCCCATACACAAAAATGCGGCTTCCTTCGGAAAAGATATAGTTGTTTTCCTGGGATGATTCATGAATAAAATCAAAATGCTCTGTCTGTTTGTTGACTCTGAACAAGCCGTTATAACTGATATCTTTCACCGTGAAACTCATCAAAGTATAATACTCTCCGCCAATCTCACGGGTCGACTTAAAATCTAAAAATTCAGCTCTGCTATTCGTCGGATTGGTGTACATACGCGATTCGCCCGCTTTGGAAAGCCGGTGCAACATCGGTGCTGAGATAAAAAAAGCATTTTTGCCCCGCACACAGAGTCCTGTAATAGCCAGCAACCCCTCAAACCGGTCATTTCCATCCAGGCGGGCAGCTTTACTTTCAGTTTGCGCTTTATGATTTTCCTGCAAATAGCGAAAATAAACCACACCGTCGCTATCAATGCCCACACTGGAAGGAACACCTCTTTTGTAATGATCTTTCCACAAACTGTAGCGGGTAGCTTCTCCGTTAAGACCGATACGTGCAAAGCCCAGATTGTCAGCAGCCAGCAAAACCCCAAATCCATCATAAACCATTTGAGAGGGAGCATCACCCCCTGAAACTCGTTTGTAAATTTTGGTCAAATCCAGCTCATAGTCTATGCGGTTCACCGTATTATCTCCGGGATTATGTATAAAAAGAGCGTTTTTCTCCCGGTCGATGTAGGCAGCACCTCCGTTTTTAACATCCTGGCCGACATATTCATAATATGCAGCATTGTTGTATGAGACATCCGGATCGAATGGTATCTTCTTCCATTCACTTTGACCAATCTCCTGAAAATAATAATCGGGCGACTTTTGAGCATAAATATAATCACCGCTTCCAGGATAGAAGCCATCATTTTTATAAGAGCCAAAACCCGCTTCAAATTTTATCGTCAGCTCCTTCTTCGAATTCAGATTAAAAAGCTTTGCCTCGGACGATTTCCCACGGGTGGTCAAAAGCAGAAAGCCACCGCTGGTTATAGAGGAATGCACATCCGGCTGGTAGGTATAACTTGTTGATGTCGTTATTTTATCCCAATTTTTTCCCTCGTCTGTCGTAAAGTAAAAATTGTAATCATAATGATTCCCAAAATACTTTCCATCCATCGAAGCTGCAATTGTGCCATACGGCTCCTGCATTGGAGATTCCAATAGTTTTACCAACTCTCCCGCTTTATGGTTTTTGCCCGGATCATTCGGCTCTTTCTCTTCGCAGGAGGTAAACACTGAGGCAATTAGAAGAAATAAAACAAGCTTTTTCATAATTCGTGGTTTTAATTATTCATATAATACATTTGTTGAGTGTCTTTGCTGATTTAATTTCTTTTATTAGAATGAGAAAAACAGAACATCTCTGAAAAGAAAAATAAAACAGTTAAATTAAGAACAGTTAAAGCTATAAATAAGTTTACCGGTAAACAGGTATAAATAACTCAATTTACCGGCAACTAAAATTTCAGGTCAAACAATATGATACTAACTACTCTATGGTAATAGTTTATTACTTAAACTCCACTTTCATCACCGACTTTGATGCCTTTTCCGGCAACAACAAAGGACATTTACAGTTCTTCTATCTTTTAACCGCAGTGCACTTTATCAATACCACCGTGGTTGGAAATAACAATAATGATACTTTCACCTCTACTCTACTTCAGAAATAATTATAAACAAAAATCCGGAATAAACATCTCTGCTTATCCCGGACTTTACTATTAATTTACGGTTTAATCCGTCTGTATCAAATCTTTTCCCAGCGTATGATATTTACGGGACAGTTTCTACGGGCCAGTTCAAGAGTTTCCTCCTCATCATCTTCAACAATCACCGAGAACCATCCCTTCTTTTCAGTGGCACCAATCAGCGTACTCTTCCCATCGCGTCGTGAAATACGCCAGCGAAACTTGTCCGCCTCCACACAGGCA
>CAYPPC010000254.1:0-4128 GCA_964412435.1 uncultured Paludibacter sp. | reverse complement strand
GTGCGGTCGCGAGCTTTGCTGCTCCAAGTGGATGACCAATTTCCACTCCGTATCCACCAGTGCGGCGCGTTATCAGGATCTTTCGCTCAATCCGCAGAAGCTGGCCGGGCAGTGTGGAAAGCTGAAGTGTTGTCTCAACTTTGAGCTCGACAGCTATATGGATGCTCAAAAGGATTTGCCTTCTCGTGAAATTGAGCTGGAGACAAAAGATGGAGTCTATTACCACTTCAAAACTGATATATTTAAAGGACTGATCAGCTACTCTACCGACAAAAACTTCCCGGCCAATCTGGTGACCATCACTTCTGACAGAGCCAAAGAGGTGATTGCGATGAACAAGAAGGGAGATAAGCCGGGCAAGCTGGATCCGACAGCCGCTTCAGCGGTAAAATCAGCCGATTATGAGAATGTGGTGGGCCAGGACAGTCTCACTCGTTTTGATAATCAGAAGAGAAATAAAAAGTCGGGCAAATCGAGACGAAATCGCCCGGGAGGTAACAGACGTCGCAATCAAAAACCGAAACAGTCGTGAGAAATAAGTTGAAAATCCTGCTTGTGGCTACCGTTTTGCTCTCGCTTTCTGCCTGCCGGCAAAATGAGGTGTATTTCAGCTATCAGGCAGTTCCAGCGTCAGGATGGGCGAAGGACAGTGTGATGCTTTTCGATTACAATATTGAAGATCCTGCGTCACGCTATGACGTTTACATTCATGTGAGACACCGGAATGACTACCCTTATCAGAATATGTGGGTTTTTATGGAGAGTGGGGCAGCGGATTCTGCGGCCATTGCCCAAAAAGATACCATTGAGTTCTACCTGGCAGATGACTTTGGTAAGTGGCTCGGGACTGGCGCGGGTGCACTGAAAGAGATGACTGTGCTCTACCGGCAAAATGTACTCTATCCTGACAGCGGCAGCTACACGCTGCAGCTGAAGCAGGGGATGCGCGATTCACTTTTACGCGGAGTCTCAGAAGTGGGTTTGCGCGTGGAGCGCGTGCAGGACTAAGCGGTAAACAGCGCTGCTATCTCCTCCAGATATTTCAGATCCTTTTCATCCAGCACATCGAAGCGTTCGCTGTCTACATCCAGTACGGCGATTACCTCTCTGTTTTTATCAAAAACCGGCACTACAATCTCCGAAACTGAAGCGCTGCTGCAGGCGATATGTCCCGGAAACTGGTTCACGTCCGGTACCAGCACTGACTCTTTTCGTTGCCAGGTGGTGCCGCACACTCCTTTGCCAAATCCGATGCGGGTGCAGGCTACAGGGCCCTGAAATGGCCCCAATACCAGCTCATTTTCTTTCACCAGATAGAAGCCGACCCACCACCAGTTAAACACCTCTTTCAAAGCAGCAGCCACATTCGCCATATTGGCGATCATATCATACTCACCCTCCAAAAGCGCTTTCAGCTTCGGAAGTAGTTCCCGGTAAATACTGTTTTTATCTGTACGGTCGTTGATAATAATTGATTCGGACATGGTTTTTTCTCTTTGATTGCGCTGCAAAGATAGGGAAAATTTTGTTTTGCTGTTGTTTGCCTGGAGTGTATATTCGCTTCGCCGTTCATTACTTTCTGTGTTCTTTGGCTTCGCCCGTTCTTTGGCTTCGCCGAAAGGTAACAATATCATATTTTGCGAATTTCTATCTTTGCACAACTCTATGAACGTCGGCTTAGCCGACAAAGAACTATTGAAGAACCTAAGAACAAAAAAAATAGAAGCACCACTTTCGCAATGCTTCTATTTATGCTTACAACAAGCTTGGTAACTTCCTTTTAGAGCACTAATTTATAAAGCTCATCATTTCCATTATTTTGAATAGAAAGCAAATAAACTCCCTTGGCTAAATTACCAGAGGGCAACTGCACAGTATTTCGTTCGGATGAAACATTCATGGAGCGCAAAATAGATCCGTTTACTGTCATCAAAACCAATCTTGAACCGGCTGAGAAATCACCTTCGCAATTAATCATATTTTCATACACTGAGATTCGAAAACTTTGAAGTTTTGGAGTAACAACACTTGTGGTTGATGGAAGTATAGTCATTTTGAAATCATAAATCATTCCTTCTGTAACATCAGAACAGGCGGATGCGTAAGTTTGCCACGCATTATGATAGGCTACGCGCAAAGGAATACTCTGAATTGCAGCTGTCAGCGGCACCGAGATCTCCTGCGTTATATCCATAGTATAGTCGTAATTGGCCTTTACGTTATTAGTTTCGTTAGCACCAAATTCAGCCGGATTCAAACCCACTTCTGCTATTTTTTCATCTTCAGAAAAAGTCAGGTCACCATTCCAATCGGCAAAAAGATAGGCTTTGTTGTATCTGAAATCCTGATAAACTACGGACATTGATTCTGGTCCGGCTGCAAAGGCTTTCAGATTGAGCGTAAAACTTTCTCCCCGCTCCACCTCAATGGGTGTATCCAACGAACGCACATAAACGGAACCGGGCACCTCACTTGCGCTATAATTCAGGTTCTTGTTGGCGCCGGTGCTGCTTGCACTTTCCAGGTAGGTTTTTTGATCGCCATGTTGCGAACCACCGGGTGTGCAGTAGCCCTCCAAATTGGCATTGCCGTCAGCAAATTTATCATTATCTGTCACCGTAACTTGCAGTGAACCATTGATCCCCACAATTGTATTTTCCGAAGGCTGACTCAGTTCAATATAGAAATCTTTATCGCCATCCACAAAATCGTTATCCACAATCTCAACCGAACCTGACTTCACGCTTTCGCCTGCGGCAAATTGGAAAGTTTGTGTTTTATCTAAATAAGTTTTACCGTGAACACCGGTACCGGGAGCTGTTACAGCTGTAATTTCAACTGCTTTTGATAAATCGCCGAATCTTTTCACTTCGAAGGTATAGCTGCCGTCACTTTCCGAAATCGTATCAACAGTTTTTGTCAACTCAAACATGGCATCCACACCGGGGCGTAGCGTCAACACCGACTCAATAATAATAGTAGAAGCGGTTGCAGCTGAGTTTTTTGTACCGGTTGCCTTGATTTCAACCTGTGTATCTTCTGTAGTATTGCCTCTTTCAAACAGAAGCTGGTTTTTAAGCGTTTGCTGGCTGTAAAGATCGATCGTTTCAACTTTCTCACCATCCACCCAAACCTCCATAATACCCGAAGCTGCAGATTTAGTACCGATTATACGAACCCACCCGTTGGTTTTTGCTACTGTGAGTTTTGAATCGTCGGTCAGTGATTCAAGAGCTGTACCGTAAGTGCCGTAGTTGGTCAGCGGCTTCCAGTCTCCACCCGAAATGCGGGTAAATTGCGCCTGAGTTATATTGGTCTGAAACGAACCGCGCGATAATGAAAGTGTGTAATCATCACTTGCATTTTCAGCAGTATAGATATTAAATACTTTGGCAATATCACCTTGCGTTGCACGGGGCAGGTAGCTAATTTCAGAGCATTCAATCTGACCTCCAAAGTCATACATCAGTGATTGCGGCATATTCACCTTGGGCTTCCATTCCGGTTGCCAAATAGTCGAATTATCTCCATCTATGGTGTTAGAAGCCAAAGCATCCGGTTCGCCATTCACCACTTTAAGCGCCTCGCTGGTTGCAGTTGCCGTGAATCCGGTGCGATCAATTTCAACCAACTGATTCTCTTCATCGCGGGTGAAAAAACGCATCTCTGCAAGTGTAGGCCATTTTCCCGGTTCAATTTCTACTATTTCGAATTTTAATTTAGAAATTTTCTGCGGTTGGGGCGTGTCAAAATTACTACCATTCAAATTTTCAATACCGGAAGGAACTACTCCCGTTGAAGTGATCTGAGAATCGGAACGGAAAGCAGAGACTTCACTGATTAGCGGAACTGCTAATGAGGAGGTGATTGTGATGCGAATTTTGCGGGCTTTCACCAATTCGCCTTTCACCATACGCTCGTACCCAATCGTTTCGCCTGAACCAAACTCAATCCAGTTGCCAAACGACTCTACCTCCACTTTAAATCCGGAAACTCGCTGTCCTAATGGTAAATACTCTTTTATTTTTACTATATCCAATTCAATATCTTTGCCTAAATCAATAGTTACAGAACCGATAGTTTGCCCGTCAGCCATGGTCCAGTATGTATCATAATCGCTATTAACCA
>CAYPPC010000253.1:0-4152 GCA_964412435.1 uncultured Paludibacter sp. | reverse complement strand
ATATGAGTTTATCGCTCCGCAAATGGTACACAACAATTTAGATGTGGTTTTTGCCGGCGGTAATGATATCTTGACTGCTGAGATGGAGGCGCACTTGCAAAACAGAGGCACCACAGTTTTCAGAGATGATAAAGAGGGTATGCTCTCTTACGAAGGTGAAAAAGCCTGGGCGCTATTTGGTTCACGCGCTCTGCCTTATGACCTCGACCGAGATCCGGAAAAAGTGCCTTCACTGGCTGAAATGACAGAAAAAGCACTTGAACTGCTTGACAAAAATGAGAATGGTTTCTTCCTGATGGTAGAAGGCAGCCAGGTGGATTGGGCAGCCCATGGGAATGATGCTGCAGGTATTGTGCATGAGTATCTCGCTTTTGACGAAGCGGTAGGTAAAGCCATTGAGTTTGCCAAACGCGACGGTAACACTACTGTTGTAGTTGTTCCTGACCACGGAAACAGCGGATTTTCTATCGGTAAATACCAAATGAAAAAGGGCTATCCCTATATGTCACTCGAAGACCTGTTCTCTGATTTCTCAAAAATCAAGCGCACATCAAGCGGACTGGAGAAGATTCTTCTCCCTCTGAAAAAAGAGGAGATTGCTCCTGCATTTAAAGAGTACACCGGTTTTGATATCACCAAAAAAGAGGTGGAGATGCTGCTCGGTTCCAAAAACTACAAGGCGGACAACTATATGGAGGTAACCAACAGCAATAATATGAATCATAATATCAACAATATTATTAATGACAGGCTTCCCTTCGGATTTACAACCGGCGGACATACCGGTGAAGAGGTTTTCCTGGGAGTTTATCATCCGCACGGTGATATTCTGACAGGTAATGTGCTCAATATAGAGTTGCACCAGTATCTCTATGATGTAGCCGGGTTAACCAAGCCAATGAAGCAGCTGACCAGCGAGATCTACGCCAAACACCAGGATGTGTTTAAAGGATATAAAATGACAGTTCTGAACTCAAGAAGTGATATGCCCCGCCTGCAGGTGAAAGGTAAAACAAACACTTTGGAAGTACTGCCACACAGCTCTGTTGCACTGCTTGACGGCGTTCCTTTCGATATCGGTTCAGTAGTAGTTTATATCGATAAAACAGAAACATTCTATCTGCCCAAACATTTAGTGGATAAACTGAATTAATCCACTGAAAACATATAAAACAACAACAGCCGGAATATCCGGCTGTTGTTGTTTTAAAAAAGAATTGCCCCGGAGATAGCCGAGGCACTAAATGTTTTCACAACGGAATAATCCTTATTGTGAATTGCTTTATAAGTTTGTTCTGCAAACATAATAATTAAATTTTACATTCCAAAATGTTTTTTAGTTAAAATATTATATGTAAATTTACCGACAAGAAAAACTATACCATAAAACATAAAATTATGAAGAGAATTTTAGGACTGGATTTAGGGACAACATCAATTGGATGGGCTTATGTTATTGAGGATGAAAATTTCGAGAATTCGAATATTATACAAACTGGTGTACGTGTAAATCCATTAACTGTGGAAGAGCAAACAAATTTTGAAAAAGGATCTCCTTATTCTGTTAATCAAGTGCGTACTTTAAATCGAGGTGCACGTCGAAACTTGGATAGATATCAAGATAGACGTAAAGAACTCATTAACACCTTAAAAAGAGAGAATATCATAAATGATACCACTTTTTTGGCTGAGAATGGTAGGAATACTACTCATTCTACCTGGATGTTAAGAGCTAAAGCTGCAAATGAAAGAATTGAGCTGGATGAACTTTCAAGAGTCTTCTTAGCTATAAATAAAAAGAGAGGTTATAAAAGCAGTCGTAAGGCGAAGAATGAAGATGAAGGACAGGTTATAGATGGCATGGCTATAGCTAAAAAGTTATATGAAGTGAATCTCACACCTGGACAATTTGTATTTAATATGATGCAGAATGGTAAAAGGAATATTCCGGATTTCTATCGCTCAGATTTACAAGCAGAGTTTGACAGTATATGGGGTATGCAAGAAAAGTTCTATCCGGATATTTTGACCTCTAGTCTTTATCAAGAATTAAAAGGTAAAGGTCAACGAGCGACTTCAGCTATATTTTGGCATCAACATAAAATTAGTACAGCTGACATAAAGGATATTGAAGAGTCTCTTAAAAACGAATTGACAGTAAAATTGAATTTAAGAGAAAAGAAAAAGCTTCAAATTTATAAATGGCGAAGTGACGCTGTTGTATCTCAATTAGAGTTGGATCAAATTGCAACTGTAATTACGGAAGTAAATAATAATATAAATAATTCAAGCGGTTATTTAGGTGCCATTTCTGATAGAAGCAAGGAACTTTATTTTAATAATCAAACTGTTGGAGAATACTTGTATGCTCAATTAAAAACTAATTTACATACTAGCTTAAGAAATCAAGTGTTTTATCGTCAGGATTATTTGGATGAATTTGAAAAAATATGGGAAACTCAGTCTCAATATCATTCAGTTTTAACGAATGATTTGAAGAGTGAAATACGAGACACAATAATATTTTATCAAAGGAAACTAAAATCACAGAAAGGACTTATTAGCTTTTGTGAATTAGAAAGCAGAATAAAAGAGATTGAAAAGGATGGAGTAAAAACAAAAAAAACTATTGGGGCAAGAGTTGCTCCACGCTCATCTCCACTATTTCAAGAATTCAAAATTTGGCAAAATCTCAACAATGTACTAATTCGTGATAAAGGGAGTAGAAAACGTACTGCTTCAAATGATAATAAAGTTTTCTATTTATCCCAGGAGGAAAAACAATTTTTGTTTGATGAGTTAAACATTAAAGGAAACTTAAGCGCATCAGCAGTATTAGACTTGCTTGGTTATGATAAGAAAGCCTATGAAATTAACTACACACACTTAGAAGGAAATCATACGAATAAGACATTGTTTGACGCTTATTTTAAAATTCTGGAATTAGAAGGATATAGCGTTAAAAATTATTTGAATGTTAAATCAAATAAAGATGATGTTGAACTAGCGGATGTAAAAGTCACTGTCGATAAGATTATTGAGATGGTAGAAACCATTTTTAATGATTTAGGAATTGATGCTAAAATTCTAAACTTTAATTCAGAGTTAGAAAACCCTGATCTTGAAAAGCAATCCCATTATCAGTTATGGCACCTTTTATACTCTTATGAAGAGGACGATTCAATGAGTGGGAATGAAAAGTTATATGAATTGCTGAAAAGAAAATTTGGTTTTAAAGCTGAACATGCTCAAATTCTTGGCAATGTTGCTTTTTTGGATGATTATGGCAATCTTTCAACAAAAGCGATTAGAAGAATTTTCCCGTTCATTAAAGAGAATATGTATAGTGTAGCGTGTGAGTTGGCTGGTTACAAACATTCTAAACACTCGTTGACTAAGGAAGAGTTAGAAGGTAGAGTACTAAAACCACGTTTAGAGCTACTAAAGAAAAATAGCTTAAGACAGCCTGTTGTTGAAAAAATATTAAATCAAATGGTTAATGTTGTTAATACATTAATTGACAAAGAGAATGATAAATTAGAAGCTGAAGGTGAATCTCGGAGTTTTCATTTTGATGAGATTCGAATAGAGCTAGCAAGAGAGTTGAAGAGAAATGCAAAAGAAAGGGATGAGATGACAAAAAACATCAATGCGGCAAAAATAAAACATGAAAAAATTTATCGAATATTACAATCAGAATTTGGTTTACATAATCCTACACGTAATGATATAGTCAAATACAGGCTTTACGAAGAACTTAAAAATAATGGTTATAAAGATCTTTATACTGATACTTATATTCCTCGGGACTTACTGTTTAGCAAGCAGATAGATATTGAACATATTATACCTCAATCAAGAATGTTTGATGATAGTTTCTCAAATAAAACGGTTGTTTATCGGAAAGACAACTTGGAAAAAGGAAGCCTAACAGCATATGATTATATTGAAGGTAAATTTGGAGAAAACGGATTAAAAGATTATGAGAGCAGATTAGAAAAACTGTATAAATTAGGTCAAGAAAATCAAGATGAAGGGATTTCAAAAGCAAAGTATTATAAATTACTTAAACGTGAAGATGAACTTGGTGATGGCTTTATTGAACGTGATTTAAGGACAAGCCAATATATAGCAAAAATGGCAAAAGATATG
>CAYPPC010000252.1:0-4178 GCA_964412435.1 uncultured Paludibacter sp. | reverse complement strand
TATAAGAAAATAACCTTAGTAGAACACGAATACATAAAAATCTGACCTTATTAACCGATTTCTAATTATCTCTTATGTCAAACTCACATTAAATAGTATCTCTACTTTTCATCTAAACACGCGAAACATTTCGACCCAGCTCATTGGAACTCGCGCGGTAGCATGTGTTGTTTTTCTCTTCAAAAATCGATGATAATCTAAAGTTGTACTTTCGATATTCATGAAAAACTAAAGTTGAACTTTAGATATTCATGAAAAAACAAAGTTGTACTTTCGATATTCATAGAATAATTGTATCTTTGTCACTTGATTTTGTATCACAATAAAATTGAAACAGCATGTTAATCAGAAAATTAGACCTTCAGGATGCAGCACAAGAGAGTATGTTTCTCTGGGGTGCACGGCAAACCGGTAAAAGTACGCTTCTAAAAATGAGGTTTCCTGACACGCGTTACATCGATTTGCTAAAATCGGATGAATATGAGCGTTATAATCGCCGCCCGGCATTGTTGCGTGAAGAGTTGAGCTTACTCCCGGAAAATGAATTGGTCATCATTGATGAAATTCAGAAAATTCCGGCTTTACTCGATGAGGTGCACTGGCTGATGAGCAACAAAAATCTTCGTTTTATCCTGAGTGGCTCGAGTGCACGCAAAATGCGGCGCAGCGGTGTCAACCTGTTGGGCGGCCGGGCTATTCGAAAGCATTTGTACCCTCTTGTAAGTGCCGAAATCCCCGATTTTGATCTGCTCAAAGCGTGTAATAACGGCATGCTTCCCCGGCATTATCTCGTTGATGATGCAAGTAAACGCTTGCAAGCCTATGTGGGTGATTATTTGCAACAAGAGATCAAAGCAGAAGCGCTTACACGAAATCTGAACACTTTCTCGCGTTTTATGGAAGTGGCCGCTTTAAGCAACGGCGAAATTATTAATTACAATAATATCGCTTCTGAGTGCGGTGTCAGCGCACCAACCGTTAAAGAGTATTTCTCCATTTTAGAGGAAACGCTTCTTGGTTACACCATTCCGGCTTACACAAAAAATGTAAAACGCAGGGTTATTTCATCGCCTAAATTCTACTATTTCGATGTGGGAATTGCCAACCATCTTTTGAAAAGAAACTCGCTTATTCCGGGTTCGCCTGAATTTGGTCATGCACTCGAGCATTTTATTATTATGGAAATAATCGCCTATCTTTCATACTCCGATTCGGAACACGCGCTCTCCTATTGGCGAACAACTTCCGGCTATGAAGTGGATGCTGTTATTGGAAAAGCACATACGGCAATCGAAATTAAATCGACAGAAGAGGTGCAATCGCACCATACGAAAGGTGTGAAAGCATTTTCTGAAGAGTTTCCGGATGTGCAGCCCATCATTGTTTCCTTAGATAAATATCCGCGACAAATGAATGGCGTGGCTATTTATCCGGTCGGTGAGTTTTTGACTTTGCTCTGGAACGGGCAATTGTTTTAATCTGCTTTTGGCTCTTATCTGATTCACTATTTCAATTTTCAAAAACAGTCAACGCTTTGACCGTTTGGTTTTTATCTTTTGTGTGGATTGCTATGTTGTGGCAATCCACATATTTTTAATATTTATGGTTAACCGATTATAAACGCCTTACAATCGGTGTTTTTCTTTTACTACGGTGCCAAGTTTTTTTTACTCCGCTTGAAGCACTTCGGCCGGGTTTGTTTTGGCTACTTTTCTGATTTGGTTGAAAACGGTAAGCAGTACAACTTTGACTACAAAAATCCATGAAATGGTCAGAATACCCATTAATATGTATGTATTCGTAAGTGGGAATCCAAGCAGCTTCACTGCTATTAAATAGAAGGGAATAGATGCTATCAATACTGCAATTAATGTGATTGTATATAATTTCAAGTATTTCCATAATACATCACGATAAGTAGCTCCATTTATTTTGCGAATAGCAATCTCCTTTTGACGAAGTTTGGTATCTGCATTCACGATGGTGAATATCCCAAAAACTGTTAGCAAAAGGCTCAACAGTGCGGCAATTAAAAACGCAGTCATCATACTTTTTACTAATACTCTACCCTGTTTGATACTTTCATAAAGTGATGTGATTTCGAATGGAATTGTTTCAGGAACATATTCACGTATCAATAGCATCAATTGTTTATGGACTGAATTGACTTTTTCGGGATTGGCTTTAACGATGATGGAACTATAATTCGAAACTCCTGCTGGGAATATTACTGCATATGAATTTGTTTTGGTATAGGGTATTTGTGGTACTGTTCCTACAATTTTATAAGTTTTGTCATATATGCCTGATATATATGTAGTTGCCCCGTGTTCATTCAAATAGTTTGCAAACTTTTCGTTCACAATGATTTCATCCGGTGCCAACGAAGTGGGTGTTAGCGGTGTTTCCAATTCAAATAATTGTTGATAGTCCTCTACAAGAAAATGAACGTTAACTCTTTCATAGCCTGTAAAGCGTTGCTCGAACTCCATGGTTTCTTCCCATATAAAACCGTGACTTGGCATCACCATATCCACACCGGGTATCTGCTCGATGCGTGATACCAACTCTTCGGATTTGCCGCGTAGCTTATAGACACCAGAAAATTCAAATTCAAAGATAGCTTTACTCTGTGCTGTTGATACAGTTCTGTGTACATCAGACAATTCCTTAAGACCAGCTACAGAAATCCCAATGGCTGATGATAAAAAAATGAGTGTGAGCAATATTTGAAGAGAAATAAGAGCGTTACGCATAAGGTTGCGGTGTCTTTTAATAGTTTTACCACGAATACCCTGCACAAGCACCATTTTTTGAATTCTATAGCTGAGTAGGATGGCTGTGAGTATAGAGATAAGTAATGTGCCCCCCGTAATAGTTAATGGATAGTGGTATAGCTTTGGGAGTATAAAATCGCTGTAATTACTGAACTCTTCAAAAAGGAATAAATTATTTTTTATCCATAATAAAAACAGTTCTATAAAGCTGTAACTGATTAGAAATGCAAAAAATAGAATAGGAATTATTTCGCATAAAAGCATAACGAAAAGTGCCCGGTGATTTGCGCCTACAACCTTTCGTAGTGTTAGTTGCCTCATACGAGATTGAATGGAAATAATCAGCATATTAAAGAAGTTGAACAATGCAGCTATTAATACTACGGCAGCAAGCATCAATAATATAGTGCGTGTGGCGATTGGGACTAAATTTTTGTTGTCATTAAAATTGATTAAATTAAGATAACTGTTCTCGTGGTCACTGTATGTTCTGAAATTTTCAAAACCTTTGTTGAGTGTCGTGCTTTTTAGCACTTTATTTATTTCATTAGGTGATGCGCCCTTTTTGAGTTTAACAAGTGCAGCAACTGATTTACGTTCGCCTTCTTCTGGATTATGCCACTCTAAATAGATATCGCTATGATAATATTCTGAAATAATGGGTTTAATAACCCCCGTAACGGTATAACTTCCAATGGCTTCTTCCCAAATGCTTTGAATGTAAATCTGTTTGCCTATCGGGTACTCTTCGCCAAAAAGTTTCTTTGCCATGTTGTCCGTTATAACAGCTTGCTTCCGATCTCCCCAGCTATTTATATTGCCATGTATAAAATCCGCAGAGGTAACAGAAAAAAAGTCCCGATTAGCACGGAGCATATAGGTTCTAAATACAATATTTTCATTATCCGAGTTTGCTGTGTATGTGCTGGACTTATAGTCTGAAAAGATGGCAAGTTCTTCTATTTCACTGAATGATTCTACTTGAACATTTCTAAATGCATCCCATGGCATTCCTAACCTGGAGTTGAACTCATCTGTTGAACTCACCATTTGATATAGGTCTTTTTCATTGGGTAGGCTTGCTAACTTATTGGGAATATCTACCACAAAGTGCATTAGCGAGAAGAAAGCTATCCCTACAGCAAGTCCTATGGTCGTAATCAGATATCGGAATTTATTCTTTCCAATATCACGTATTGTTATTTTTAAGTAGTGTCGTATCATGTGTTGTTGCTGTTAATACTAAAGACTTACCTTGTTTTTATTTGCATTTTCAAGATTTATAGAAAGTTTATTCCGGTTTTTCTGCTATAATAAGAACCACGCTCGTGCATACTGTAATAAAAGTGTGCTAGCGAAAATTTGAGTTCAACGTGCTTATTTATTTCTTACTCCAATCTT
>CAYPPC010000251.1:0-4179 GCA_964412435.1 uncultured Paludibacter sp. | reverse complement strand
GATAAAAGAGGGTGTTGAAGTGATTGTTGCCGGAGATGCTATTGAAATTGAATCGCTGTTGATAGAAACAGGTGCTTCGGTTATTGTTAATCCTGGAAAAAGCCTGACAATTGGTGGCAATGTGAAAAACAACGGTAACTTTATCTTGAAATCAGATTATCAAAATGGAACAGCAACTCTTATTAGTGATGTAGCGTTTGAAGCAACGGTAGAGCAGGCTATCAACTTAGATCGCAGTTGGTATATGAGTTTACCCGTTGCTAATGGAGATTACGCAACTGGTGTGTCTGAGTTTTATCAGTTTACAGAGTCTAGTGATAAGTGGGAGGAGGCAAGTGCATTTACTCCCGGCAAAGGGTTGATGGTTAATCCTGTTAACGGAAACAGCACCATGATGACCTTTCAAGATACATTGAATAGCGGAACATATACATTTGATAATTTAAGTAATAGTAATCGTCGCTTCCACTATATGGGTAATCCCTATCCATCTTATCTCTCTTGGGGCGATTTGACAAAAGTAAACTTAGAAGAGACTATTTGGTTCCGTACCGAGAATGAAGGCAATTATCAATTTGCAACAAATAATGGTGTTACCGGTACGCTCGAAACGGATGGAACTATTGCCCCCTTACAAGGTTTCTGGGTTCAGGTTGAAGCTGGTGAAGGAGTATTAGGCAAACTCGAGTTTGATAATGGGATGCGTAAGCATTATGAATCAGCGATGCATAAACCATTACGCACTCCACAAGTTGAATTAAATCTGTTGCGTTTACAAATTACCGATGGAAAGCTCAAAGATGAAGCGATTATCTACTTCAAAGAGGAGAACAGCAACGGTAAAGATCGTTTCGACGCTGCCAAAATGATGAACAATAATGATATTCCGGCCATTTGGACGGTAGTTAATAATGAAGCAACTGTGATAAACGCCATGCAAACCATCCCTTATAATGTTGATATGGTACTTGGTTTCAGCACAAAGAAAGCGGATCAGTTTACCATCAGCGCTTCGCAATTTGATGCATTTTTCGAAGGTAACCAACTGCTCTTGATTGATAAGGAGAATGGTAATACTACAGATCTTATTTCCGGTGACTATAGTTTCAGTTCCGGTGTGACAAATACGAGTGAACGTTTTGTGATTCGTTTTGTGCCGGGCTCAGTTACCGGGCTTCAGGATAAGAGTGTTGACAACAGCTATGTATATGTTCAGGGCAGTGATATTATCGTAAATCTCGGCGGTGTAGCAGATGCCCGTGCCACAGTTTATAGTGTAAGCGGTCAGCAAGTAGCTTCGCAACTACTGCAGACAAACAGCACAACAATAGCCAGAGGAGTCAATAAAGGAGTTTACCTGGTGATTATTGATAATGGAGTATCCAGAGTAAGCAAACGTGTAATTGTTAAATAATTAAGTCATGAAAAAAAGATATAAACAACCAGTAATTAATGCAGTAGTTTTAGACAAAGAGATTTCACTGCAACTTGCTTCACACAATGAACCAACTATTGACAAAGGTATAGAAAAGCCGTTAGGCAGCTCAGAGGCTGCTCGCCATAACGACCCATACCAATACGAAGGTTGGTAAATAAAAGCTTAACCTAAGAGCTTTTTAATGAGGTCGTCTGGACTTTTGACGGTTTAAGCAATATTTAAAAGAGGGAACGTTTTGCGTATGTAAAACGTTCCCTTCTTATGATGTACGAAGTACTTAATAATGATTTAGAAAAAGAGGTGTTGCCATATTTGTCAACAGCTAAATGAAATCAAAATCTGCGTTAATTTGCGAGATCCGCGGGAAATATTTAAAAATTCAGCAACCAATCTCTATATACAGAATTATTCCACCAATTCATATTCATCAAATCTATTGTGCTTCTCCTTAATTTGCAACACTTTGTTTCTGATCCTTCTTAAGCTAAAGGCAAGTGAGATTTGTAATGTGCCTAATACCAACAGGCCGGCTCCCATCCAGTAGGATACAACAATAGTGGTTGTTTTTGGGTTAAAAAGCAGTACTAATGCAATAACAATTCCAAGGGCACCCAGGATTAGTCCCCAGCCTCGTCCCCGGTTACCCGCATCACTCTTTCTTATATTGAGTGAGGTGAGTATCAGAGCAATCGATTTAAGAAATACCCAGCCTCCGATATAGAGCGACAGCATCCAGGTGCTTATTCCCGGTTTAGAGGCCAGTAAAATACCCAGTAAAAGTGTGATGGCTCCTCCCGTCAGATCCCACTTCCAACTGCCGGTATATTTGCGGCTCGCAAGACTATAGATTATCTCGGATGTTCCGGCAATAATAAAACCAATACCGATTAAAAGGATAAGGGTTAAAAAGGAGGTTATGGGCATAGTAAAAACAAATGCACTCACTAAAATAAACAGCAGGCCGGTAATCAGCGGCATATACCAGTTGTTAAGTCGTTTTCCAATTCTTGTTTTCATATTCAAAGTGTTTTTAGTAAATATCAAGTGATGCAAAAGACAGGCCACTATTCGGTTTTTATAGATTATATATGATTAAAAGATGTTTGCTAAGTGTAAAATATGTGGTTTTTGTATGAGATGGAGCTCGGATAAAAGCCAATACACTCCCTAGTCTGACGACTCCAGGTTCGTCTGACCAGTAATAAACCGCAGTAGGTAAATAATATGCAGCCTATATGGTGTATATCACCCGCAGTTTAAAATCCATGATAATCCGTGTTGCTTGCATCCGCGTCATCCGTGTTCCATAAAACCCGTGCTCCATAAAATCCGTGTACCAATAAAAACCAGTAATCAACCGCAACAGGTAAATATTATATTCTTAACTCAGCTCTAAACATTTCTCTGTTAAATAATACGTTGCCACTTGGTGTATGTCACCTTCAATTTAAAAAATCCGTTTGAATTCGTGTTGCTTGCATCCGTTTTATCCGTGTCCCATAAAATCCGTGTTCCATAAAACCCATGATCCATTAAAATAGAAAAGTACAATGTAAATAAAAAAATACTTCTTTTGAAATAGTATTGTAAGACCGTTTTGAGATAACTCGAAATCTTTTTTAATGTTGGGATGTTATAATAGTAGACAGATAAAACGGATGTAACGTAGTACTAATAAACACAGATATAAAAATCCGTGTTCCAATAAAAACGTGTCTTAATAAAAAAGCAAATTATGGAATTATTGCATCAAGAACTTAGCGACCAGATACTAAAAACATTTTATGATGTATATAATGAATTAGGTCATGGGTTTTTAGAGAAAGTTTATCAAAACTCACTCTATCTGGAATTAAAAAAGCGTGGATTGAAAGTAGAAGCTCAAAAGCAAATTAATGTGTTCTACAAAACAACTCCTGTTGGTGAATACTATGCTGATTTAATTGTAAATGACACCATCATTTTAGAGTTAAAAGCAGCAGAGCAGATAGTAGAAGATCATGAAAATCAACTTGTCAATTATCTTCGAGCAACAGATATTGAAGTGGGGCTTCTGCTGAATTTTGGAGTAAAACCAGAAATTCGGAGAAAGATATTTACAAATGATAGAAAAAACTTATAGTGCTTATTGGAACAGAGAAAAGGAGTAGAACACAAATAAAATCATTACTACGTAGCACGAATAACTGAAAAATTAAAAATCCGTTACAATCCGTGTTGCTTGCATCCGCGTCATCCGTGTTCCATAAAACCCGTGTACCAATAAAAACCAGTAATCAACCGCAACAGGTAAATATTATATTCTTAACTCAGCTCTAAACATTTCTCTGTTAAATAATACGTTGCCACTTGGTGAATGTCACCCTCTATTTAAAAATCCGTAACAATCCGTGTTGCTAGCATCCGTGTCATCCGTGTCCCATTAAAATCCGTGCTCCATAAAACCCGTGTACCAATAAAAACCAGTAATCAACCGCAACAGGTAAATATTATATTCTTAACTCAGCTCTAAACATTTCTCTGTTAAATAATACGTTGCCACTTGGTGAATGTCACCCTCTATTTAAAAATCCGTAACAATCCGTGTTGCTAGCATCCGTGTCATCCGTGTCCCATTAAAATCCGTGCTCCATAAAACCCGTGTACCAATAAAAACCAGTAATCAACCGCAACAGGTAAATATTATATTCTTAACTCAGCTCTAAACATTTCTCTGTTAAATAATACGTTGCCACTTGGTG
>CAYPPC010000250.1:0-4212 GCA_964412435.1 uncultured Paludibacter sp. | reverse complement strand
AACATTATCACACATCTAATCAACTGCACAGGGGTGATGTTACCTTACGCGACAGCGAATAACGCCCGCAGGGCAAATTACAGTGAAGCGTAGCGAAACGAATAACAGTGAAGCGAAGCGGAACGAATAACAGCGGAACGAAGTGTAGCGAATAACAGCGCAGCGTAGCAAAGCGTCTCATTTAACAGTATTAAACATATCCCTCTCATTTTTCATTGCACCATAGTTTTAAAAATATTATCTTTGCAACTTAGTTTTTTAGAGATGATGTTTGCCCGGAGCGGAGCTGTAGTTCTTTCTGATTTAATCACTTAGATAACTTGTCCAGAGGCTCTCTGCCCGGGGTTTTTTATTGTCAGATTGAGTAGTTGGAGAGGGAAACTGACTTTTTGAAAAACTATAAAATTGCGCTTTCATAAGCCGGAGTTGTTACTGACCCCGGGGCGGGTGCCGGCGGGCATTTTCCCGGTGTTGTGGTAAAAATGGGTTGCCGGAAATGAGAGGGCTGAAGTAGCAGGAGCCGCCGGCTCTTTTTACTTTTTTCGCCGGGGCGGTATAGGACAGAGATGACCTGCTTCCAAGAGAGAGTTTACCTCCTAAAGGGAGGGAAGCCCGTTGGGCGAACCTGCCTGTCGTCAGGCAGGACCGAAACAAACCACTACATATTTAAAAACAAAAATTGAACCAACCCAAATTGCGCAGCTGCTGTTGTGCAGCGCGTATAATATTTTAACAGATATGCAAAGAAGAATCTTAACATTGGCAACCGTAGTGATAATCAGCTGCGGAGCGCTTTTTGCTCAGTCAAAAGTTTACCTCCATGTCTCCGGACAGGGCGGACGCGTGGTGCAGACCGAAAGAGATAAAAGTATCGGTATCGGCGGCACCCTCGGCGTGATGATCAGTGATACCTTCCTGTTTAATAGCGATAACGGCTACCTCACCTTCTCGGTAAAAGGCTTTAATAATCCTTACAACGGCGGAAAGTTTGTCACCAGTATTATGAACGACAAAAATGATGCCTTTAATTATTTGCAGTTTCTGGCCGGCTACCGCTACACTACTTTCGAAGCAACCAACGGACTCTATATTGAACCGCGGGTAGGCGCTAATTTAGTATCGCTCTTCCGTCCCGGTTTTGCCTTTTCTCCTGTGATGGGCTTTACAGCCAAAGGCTTTGATATTGGCGTTTTTGCAGATATGGGCTTTCACGGAGTGAAAACATCTGTTGGGTATAATAACTTTACAACCGTTGGTTTGAGCGTGGGGTATAATTTAGGTTTTTAGAAAATAGCTGTAAAATAATATGAATAATACTACCATCCTGATTACAGGAGGTGCGGGCTTTATTGGCTCTAACCTGACGGAATATTTCCTGAACAAGGGCTACAAAGTTCGTTGCTTGGATAATTTTGCTACCGGTCACCGGCACAATGTCGAGCCATTTTTACAAAGTAAAAACTACCGCCTCATGGAGGGTGATATCCGCGATATGGATACCTGCCGCGCTGCGGTGGAGGGAGTGGATTATGTGCTGCACCAGGCAGCCTTAGGTTCGGTGCCGCGCTCAATCAATGATCCGGCCACCACCAATGCGGTGAATATCTCCGGTTTTCTGAATATGCTGATTGCCTCCCGCGATGCAAAAGTAAAGCGTTTTATCTATGCTGCCTCTTCATCGACTTACGGCGACTCGGAGTCGCTGCCCAAAGTGGAGGAGGTAATTGGTAAACCGCTTTCGCCTTATGCCATAACCAAATATGTGAATGAGCTTTATGCCGATGTATTTGCCAAAACCTACGGGATGGAGAGTATCGGCTTGCGCTACTTCAATGTTTTTGGCCGAAGGCAAGACCCAAACGGCGCCTATGCAGCAGCGATACCACTTTTTGTAAAGAAACTGATGGCGCACGAAAGCCCGGTGATTAACGGTACCGGTGACTTTAGTCGCGACTTTACCTATATAGATAATGTACTCCGGATGAATGAACTGGCGATGCTGACAGAAAACCCGGAAGCAATCAACCAGGTGTTCAATACTGCTGTGGGTGATCGTACGACGCTGAATGAGCTGGTTTCATATCTCAAGGAGTCCTTATCTGAATATGATGCAAAAATAGCGGATGTGGAAATTGTGCATGGACCCAACAGGATAGGGGATATTCCGCACTCTCTGGCGAGTATTGAGAAGGCGAAAGAGCTTCTCAATTATAATCCTACTCACAAGATAGAGCAAGGCATCAAGGAAGCAGTTGTCTGGTATTGGGAGAATCTTCAGTAGTGGTGTGCGATTAATGAGACGTTTTAACCCCTAATTGGCTTACGCCGAACGTTGTTTCCCCTAAAGGGGACTTGAGGTCGTGCATTTGATGAGAAGTTGCTGCAAATACGCAGTCTTTAAAAGCCCCTTTAGGCGTTGTGCTGAGCGCAGTCGAAGTAGGTTTGGAGTTTGCGAAGGACAAGAAAAAATAAATATATATGCATCGAGCATTACAACCTTCTATGTATTATGGCGCAACAGTTGCGACTTTTATAAAGGCGCGTTGGTTGCGTGAAAATATGACCGATGCAGAGAAAGCTCTTTGGATGAGATTGAATAAAAATCAGCTTGGTGTTAGATTTAAGCCACAGCATCCCATTGGGATTTATATCGTTGATTTTTATTGTCATCTGTGTAAGCTTGTTGTGGAAGTTGATGGTGGATATCACGAAGATCCGGATCAGGAAGTTTATGATAAAGAACGTGAAGCTGAATTAAAAGAACTTGGATTACACGTTATCCGATTTACGAATAAGGAGGTGCTGAAAGAGATTGATAAAGTTGTTGAGAGAATAAAGAGTGCGATTGATGAGGGGCGCTACCCCTAAATCCCACCCCTAAATCCCCTAAAGGGGACTTGGCAGTGTGCTAACAATGAGATACTCTTCCAGATACGCACTCTTTAAAAGCCCCTTTAGGGGTTTGGGGTAGGGGCTGGGGGGTGAAGAACAAGAACAAGAATAAAAAAAACAATAAAACAAACATACACTTAAATGAAAAAAATTGCCATTATCGGTCTCGGCTACGTTGGCTTACCTTTAGCCCGACTTTTCGCTACAAAATATCCTGTAGTAGGTTTTGATATTAACGAAGCACGGGTAAAAGAGCTAAATAGCGGCCACGACTCCACCCTCGAAGTGGAAGATGATATATTGCAGGCTGTGCTAGTAAATGAAAACCCATTCATTGCTCTGTACCCCGCACCCCGCACCCCGCACCCCGCAACGCGTAACGGCCTCTTCCTTAGCAGTAATATAAATGACATCGCAGATGCCAACATCTACATCGTAACCGTACCTACGCCGATAGATAAAAATAACACTCCTGACTTGACTCCGCTGATAAAAGCGAGTGAAACAGTAGGAAAAGTGATTGCGAAAGGGGATATTGTGATCTATGAATCAACAGTATATCCGGGAGCGACAGAGGAGGATTGCCTGCCGGTGGTGGAGCGGGTTTCCGGTTTGAAATTTAACGAAGATTTCTACGCTGGCTACAGCCCCGAACGGATTAACCCGGGTGATAAGGAGCATACGGTAGAGAAAATTCTGAAAGTTACCTCCGGCTCTACGCCGGAAATAGGGATAGTGGTAGATGATCTCTATAAATCGGTGATTACTGCCGGTACGCACCTGGCGCCGACCATTAAAGTGGCGGAAGCAGCCAAGGTGATTGAAAACGCACAGCGCGATATCAATATTGCTTTTGTAAACGAGCTGGCCAAAATTTTTAATCTCTTAGATATCGATACCCATGCTGTATTAGAAGCAGCCGGTACCAAATGGAACTTCCTTCCCTTTAAGCCCGGTCTGGTAGGCGGACACTGTATCGGCATCGACCCCTATTACTTAGCTCAAAAAGCACAGGAGGTAGGTTACCACCCGGAGATTATCTTAGCCGGACGCCGCCTGAACGACTCCATGGGACAGCATGTAGCCTCCCAAATGGTAAAGGCGATGATTAAAAAAGGGATTAATGTAAATGGTGCCAAAGTGCTGATGTTAGGACTAACCTTTAAGGAAAACACCCCCGATATTCGCAATACCCGCGCCATTGATGTCTATGAAGCTCTCACCGATTACGGTGTAGATGTAAGCATTCTCGACCCCTGGGCCAAGCCGGAAGAGGTGATGCATGAATATGGAGTAAATTCATACCAAACATTAGATGAA
>CAYPPC010000249.1:0-4219 GCA_964412435.1 uncultured Paludibacter sp. | reverse complement strand
AGCTGAAAAAGTAAACAAAAAAGCCGCGCTGTCGATAAAAAGCTAAAAATGCACTTCATTACGCTAAATCGTTCTAAACTCGCATGAAAACTGTACTGTTTAATTCAGGTTACCTCATGCTCAAACAGAGAACGATTTTAACGCTTCACTACGTGCATTTTCTTAACGCTTTTTCTCTAAGGCGACTGCATCCTGCTACTATTAATCCTCACTATGTAAATCACCATTGTTGTTTACTAACGATAGTTACTCTTTCATGTTAGACCGCAAAAGCTCTGAAACCGTTTAACCGACAGGCTGAGAGTCTGCTATTTCTGATTTATCCTTATTTCCAACCATCTTCTCCACCAGTAGCGCCACCATAGAATCACCGGTGAGGTTGGCCACCGTGCGGCACATATCTAAGGGACGATCGATAGCGAAAATAAGCGCCAGTCCGATAGCTAATTTTTCCGAAGGGATACCAATCGATTCCAGTACAATCACCAGCATCACCATGCCGGCACCGGGCACCGCTGCCGAACCGATGGAGGCCAGCAGCGCGGTAAGCACAATGGTCAGCTGGTCGGTAAATTCCAGGGGAATATGCAGCGCCTGCGCGATAAAAACGGCCGCCACAGCCTGATAAAGACTGGTGCCATCCATATTGATTGTGGCCCCTACGGGCAAAACAAAGCTGGAAACTTCATTGTCTACGCCCAGATTTTTATTAACACACTCCATCGTCACCGGCAGTGTAGCCGCACTCGAACTGGTCGAAAATCCGAGTAGTTGTGCCGGAGCCATTCCTCGTAAAAACCAGCGCGGTGATTTTCCGGTCACTAAATAGACGACCAAAATATAGAAGAGAATCATGGTGAGCAGCCCCAACAGCACCGTGAGCCCGTAAAAGAGCAGTTTCTGTAAAATCTCTACATTTCCGGAGTTAACAATAATTTGAGCCAGCAGCGTAAAAACCGCCAGCGGCGCCATTTTCATAATGATATCGACCATTTTCAGCACAATACCATTCAACGAGATCACTAAAGACAAACTCGGTTCAGCCAAACGCTCCGGGATTAACAACATGCTGATTCCAAATAGGATAGAGAAAAATATAATTTGCAGCATCAGCGAATTATTGCTCATCGCCGCAAAAAGATTATCGGGCACCATATCCACCAAAAAGTCGAGCGGACCAGAATGAGTTTGCGCGACCGCTTCACTCACATTTGCTCGTATTGCATCCGAATCAACATAGGTTTCGGTCAGTTGGCGCACCGTTTCCTCCGACATACCCACGCCCGGTTTGAGCAAATTGACATATATCAGTCCGATAGAGATAGCAATTACTGTAGTGCCAATATACAAAACAACCGTTCGCAAACCGATACGCCTGAATTTCGCAATGTCTTTCAGTTCGGCAATACCTTTTACCAGCGAAACAAAAATCAGCGGAATGGCAATCAACTTCAGCAGCCGGATAAAAATCGTTCCAAACGGAGCAATCCAATCATTGACCAGTTTTTTCCCGAAGGGGAAAAGTGATATTAAAAATCCAAAAAGAATCCCCAGCAGCATGCCGGCGATGATTTGCAGATGAAGCGGTAGTCTCTTTTTTCTCATAATAGTTTTTCCGGCCTGTCGGCCAAAAGAAGTTGTCGTGCGACCAAATGGTATTACTGCAAATTTACAGATTATTTTTGTTTTTCAAAATGGGAGACTTAACGGATGCTTCGAAAAAATCCGGTAGCTTTTCCAAAAATCTTTTACTATCTTTGTGCTCTTAAAAAATTAAAAGAAAATATTTAGAAAATGGAAGTATCCGGAAAAATTATTGCAGACCTGCCTGAGCAGAGCGGAATGGGCCGAAACGGTGCCTGGCGCTCCAAGGATTATGTGTTAGAGACAGAAGGTCAGTATCCAAAAAAAGTATGTTTTAACCTGTTTGGAGATCGTATTGACAAATTTCCAATACAAATTGGTGAGCAGGTAACCGTGAGTTTTGATATTGAAAGTCGTGAATATAACGGTCGCTGGTACACCACCATCCGTGCATGGAACGTGAAAAAAGATGAAGCTCCGGCACCCGGCGATATGCCGCCACCACCCGGAGTGGGCGATGCTCCGCAGCAAACACCCGACTGGCGCAACAATTTCGACAGCATGGATGATAACGATTCTAATACGGATATGCCGTTTTAGGGTAGTTGGCAGTTTACAGTAAACAGCTTTTAGTTTTTAGTCGAAAGACAAAACGGATTATTGCAAAATAAAAGTTATGTTGTCAGAAATGACGATTTAAAATACAAAAAGGTTTCTACGAGTTGTGGAAACCTTTTTTGTTTGGTTGGAATACTACACTTTACCTTTTATTAAACGTCCGCTCCATTATCTTCATCAGGCTTTGCGGGCTCCATTCACAGGCAATCATGCGACGCACCGACTGCAAAGGATAAATAGAATCTTGCGGTGTGGATAGGATAAAGGACATTTTGAAGTGATCTTCCATCAGTTTGTTGGTGGCTGAGTCAGTTAAACCGTAGGGATAAGCGAAATACTCTACAGGTTCACCGATAATTTCTTCTAATTTTTGCCGCGGTTCAGTTACATTTACCCGAAGGATGGAGTCGTTGTGATAGCGGGTGGCGCGGGTATGGTCCCAGCTGTGAAACGAAACCGAGTGACCGTTTTTCGCCAGTTCGGCCAGCTGTTCGGTACTCATATAGTTTTTCTTGTTATACGTAATGGTCATAATAAAGAATACGCCCCGAAAACCGTGCTCTTCCAGCACCGGTGCCGCAATGGTAGCATGCTCCACCCGTGAATCATCAAAAGTAAACATAATCGGTTTTTCCGGCAGTTCTTTATTGTACACTAAGTATTCGTAATACTCCTCCGGTAAAATGCTGGTAAATCCGCTGTCTGCCAAAGCCTTAATCTGTGCTTTGAACATGGTAGGTGTAACGGTGTATTCATCATTCCGTCCAAACTCCAGGCGGTGGTAGCAAAGCACCGGCACCTGCTTTTTGGTGTAAATTACTGCGGCACTGTTTGGCTGTGGAGCTTCTTCTGCAACTGTAGCAATGGAGTCATTTTCAACACCTTCCGAATCGTGTGCAACCGGACGATTACAAGCTGCAAGGAGAAGTAAAATCGTAAAAATCAGTAGTAAGTTATTCTTTTTCATTAATGCTATTTTAAGAAAGTCTAGTTTTAAAAAATGGAAAAAAAGAGTTTCACTCCTTTCTTCGTTAAAGGAACAAAATTACACATTTATTTATGATCCTCCGTATTTTTAGTGGAATTAATTTGATTGATCTGTCTGTCTCTTTTTACGAATAAAAAAGAGCATCACCAGCAAAACGAGGATTATCGTTACACCAAAAACAGCATAACTGTTTTCAGCAGTCAGAGCAGTAGTAAGTGAAAATAGCGCGGTACTAATCAAGATAAACGTAAAATTGACCATATTGAGATAAGCAACAATTTCGCCCCGCTTTCGGCCCAGTTCAGCACGCTGCACACGCGCCATATTGGGTACCTGAAAAACACCGGCCAGGGCTGCAAAAAGAGTTACCAAAAGCGCAAACAGCCAAAATGGTAGCGGTGTCAGCAAAATAACAAGTAGTAATAGCGCCATTCCACACAAAGCGGGCACAATCAGTTCATCACGCACTCGACTGCCAGAAAGCTTTCCGGTAATTCCGGTTCCCAGCGCAATACCAATCGCCGCAAAAGCCATCACCAAGCCCACCTGCGAATTGGATACACCATAAACATTTTTACCGTGGATAATAATATTCATCTGCAGCAAATTGGAGATCAGCCAAAAAGAAGAGGAGCCAAAAACAGCACTGTTCACTTTCTCGTGCTGTTTCGCGAAGCGGAAATTATCCAAAACAAAGCGTATCGGATTGAAAACAGACGCTTCAGAAACCTCCATCGGCAGCTCTTCGGCGCGGATAGCTCGCGTGGAAATATAGCCCAAAACAGCCACCAACAGCAGCACAGTTCCATACAAAGGCAAAGTGTAATGATCAGAAACCACCGAAGCGAAAAGCGTTCCGAGCAGAATGCCCAGAAAAGCCATGGTTTCGAACATACCGCTACCAAACGAAACACCCGACTCACCGCCAATATCCCGAATCAGGCTGTATTTAGAAGGTGAATAGAGACTGCTCTGAATACCCATGATAAAAACCGAGAGAATAGCCAGCCCGATCCATTGCTTGTAAAA
>CAYPPC010000248.1:0-4222 GCA_964412435.1 uncultured Paludibacter sp. | reverse complement strand
GCTTTTCCCCGGGGTGCGTTATGATAAAATGATCAATATTGCACACAATTACGCTGCCCGCGAAAAGCATTTCGGTGAAAATGTGATTGTACACCGCAAAGGAGCCACCAGGGCTTTTAAGGGTGAAGTGGGCATTATTCCAGGTTCAATGGGGAGCAAATCCTATATTGTGGAGGGACTGGGAAACCCGGAGAGCTTTATGAGCTGTTCTCATGGAGCGGGGCGGGTGATGGGTCGCAAAGAGGCACAGCGCCGACTCGATCTTAATTATGAAATTGCCCGGCTCGATAATCAGGGAATTGTGCATGGTATGCGTTCCAAATCGCATTTAGATGAGGCGGTCAGTGCCTACAAAAATATCGATGAAGTGATGGCCAATCAGGCCGATCTGGTGCGTCCTTTGGTGGAGCTTTTCCCCATGGCGGTGATGAAGGCTTAAATTATCGTTATTTTATTTTGATTTTTTGTCTCTTTTGTTAAACAATTTTGTAAGTTTGTAGTCTGAAAATTCAAACTTTATTTACAATAATAAATCTATTCTAATTTAATCTGTTATGGATATTACAAAAATGCCTTTGAGTGGGCAAACTCGCCCGGAACACGACCTGATTGGTGATATGGAAGTTCCTGTTGAGTACTATTTTGGTGTACAGACACTGCGTGCTATGGAGAACTTTAAAATCAGCCGTTCGCGACTCAGCTTTTATCCTGAATTTGTGGTGGCTCTTGCTGAAGTAAAGGAGGCTGCAGCGCTTGCCAACCGCGACCTGGATATGCTGGATCCCAAAATTACAGATGCCATTGTGGCGGCATGTGCTGAAATTAAGGGCGGAAAGTTGCATGATCATTTTGTGGTGGATATGATGCAGGGCGGTGCCGGCACATCTACCAATATGAATGCCAACGAGGTGATTGCCAACCGTGCACTTGAGATTCTGGGTCACTCCAAAGGAGATTATAAGTATTGTCATCCTAACAACCATGTGAACCTTTCACAATCTACCAACGATGCTTATCCCACCTCTCTTCAGCTGGCACTCTACCGCAGTGTCGACTCTCTGATTGAGGCGCTGAAAGCGCTCATTGCTGCCTTTGAGGCAAAAAGCACTGAGTTTGCCGATGTGATTAAAATGGGTCGCACACAGCTGCAGGATGCGGTGCCTATGACGCTGGGACAGGAGTTTCGCGCATTTGCCGATACGCTGGCCGTTGAAATCTCTTCACTAGAAAGAGTGCGTGAGCAGCAGCTCGAAATTAATATGGGAGCTACTGCCATTGGTACCGGTATCAACTCCGATCCGGACTATCCGCAAATTTGTGCCGACCACCTGGTTGAAATTACCGGACTGAAAATTACTGTAGCTAAAAATATGGTGCAGGCAACCAGCGACACCGGATCTATCCTCAACGTGTCGGGTACATTGAAAGCGGTGGCGGTGAAACTGTCGCGCATCAGCAACGACCTGCGTCTGCTCGCTTCAGGACCTCGCACCGGATTGGGAGAGATCAATCTGCCGCCGATGCAGCCCGGGTCTTCCATCATGCCCGGAAAAGTGAACCCGGTTATCCCGGAAGTGGTGAATCAGATTGCATTCCGTGTAATCGGAGGTGATATGACTGTTTCTATGGCTTCTGAAGCAGCTCAGTTGCAGCTTAATGTGATGGAGCCGGTGATGGCCTTTACCATTCTGGAGAATATCGAGATGTTGATTAACGGTATGAACACCCTGAAAGATAAGTGTGTAGTAGGTATCACTGCTAATGCAGAACATACGCACGAAATGGTGATGAACAGCATTGGTCTGGTAACGGCGCTTAACCCCTATCTCGGATATGAAAACTCAAGCATCATTGCTGCCGATGCCTTGAAAACAGGACGCAGCGTGTATGATCTGGTGTTAGAGCATAAAATGATGGATCAAGAGGAGCTGGACGAAGTGCTGAAACCAGAAAATATGGTGATGCCCCGCAAATTCCCTAAAAAATAAGCTTTGCTTTGTACTTAGACAATTTACTTATCTAGACTTATTTTTGACACATAGTATTTCGGCAACGCTCAATAACCTAAAACATAGCATTCTCTTGTTTTTAAGATGTGAAACACTTGAAAATGTAGTTTCAGTAAACATAAAGAAAAATATCTTCGATATTTTTACTGATAGATTCAAGAAAGCAGCGTAAAATTTAAAGTCTAGACGACTTCAATAATATAGGGGGTCGTTCCTTCCGGAAGGAACGACCCCCTAGTTTTTTAAGTCCTTTAATCTAAAGAAATGTCAGGAAGCTTTATGATTGATATGTTTTAGCGCAATTTTGCTTATAAAACTGCTCTCTTCCAACTGCTGCAAGGTTCGTATATCGCACTATACCTCTTCGGAATGACAAGGGCAGTATTGTTTTATAGCCGTCGGTATAAATTTTAGTTTATTTCTACCTTGTATAACGATGGGTTTGAAAACTGGTGACCAATAAGGGAATTACTCAAAATTCCGGTCAAAATCCTCCAGCTTTTTCAGCAGCTCTTTTCTTTCCTCTTCACTCACAAAGCTGGCTTTGAATGAGTTTTCAGCCAGTTGGTAGATCTCCTCCCGGTTTAACTTCAGCGCTTCAGCCGTTTGCAGGTAGTTTTCGTTTATATATCCGCCAAAATAGGAGGGGTCGTCAGAGTTGATGGTCACCACAATGTCTTTATCCAAAAATGTGCGGATGGGTACTTTGGAGAGGTCATCAAAAACTTTCAGTTTCAGATTGGAAAGCGGACAAACTGTCAGCGGAATCTGTTTCCGGGCCAGTTCATCGAGCAGCGCTTCATTTTCGATGGAGCGCACTCCGTGATCGATGCGTGCCACATTTAGCAGGTCGAGCGCAGCTTTTACATTTTCGGCAGGACCCTCTTCACCGGCGTGAGCCACCAGCAAAAAGCCCTCTTCGCCGGCACGGCGGAAAGCATTTTTGAACTTGGCAGGGGGGTGTCCTTTTTCAGAAGAGTCAAGACCGATTCCGATGATTTTATCTTTATGATGCAGCGCCTCTTTCAATGTTTCGAGTGCATCTGCTTCGCTCAGGTGCCGCAGAAAGCACATAATCAGGCGGAAGCTGATTCCCATCTCCTTTTCACCATCCTGCAGCGCCCGGTATATTCCGTTAATCACGGTGTCAAACGCTACTCCACGTGCTGTGTGCGTTTGCGGATCGAAAAATATCTCGGTATGTATTACATTATCGGCATGGATACGACGCAGATAGGCCATGGTGAGATCGTAGAAATCCTGCTCGTGCAGCAGCACGTCGGCAGCAGCGTAGTAGATATCCAGAAAATCCTGGAGGTTGTTAAATTTATAGGCCTGCTTAATCTCTTCCACAGATTTGTATTTGAAAGGGAGTTGGTTGCGCTGTGCAATTTCGAACATCAGTTCCGGTTCAAAACTTCCCTCAATATGCAGGTGTAACTCTGCTTTGGGAATTTCCTCAATGTATCTTTTCAGATTTGCTTCCATAATTATCGTATTTAGTTATTGGTGTGGATGCAAATTTACATTAAAAATTTAATTTTTGAAATAGCTGTCGGGGCGGTCTTAGTTTCATCAGCTGCTTTCTTGCTATAAAATCATAAAATTTTAGAAATCCTCAGGCTGCGTTGTTGGATGGGTAAATATTATGTAGTATCTTTGCAGGCAATTTGAAACATAGAAAAAATAACTTCTATATATTAATGTCAATAGTGTCGTTACATTCAATCCCGGTGGGAAAAGGATGTTTCCCGGATAAGCTTGAAAGCGGGGAGCAGTTGCAAACGACTTTTAATATTTCAATCGGAAAAAACGGCGGGTGAGTCCCCGGTTATTTCCGATTTTTTTTGTGAAAATTTATACTAAAAATATTTCTGACTACATGATGGACAAATCGATTAAAAAAGTGATCTTACTCGGATCCGGTGCTCTGAAAATCGGACAGGCCGGTGAGTTTGACTACTCCGGTGCGCAAGCCCTGAAAGCAATGAAAGAGGAAGGTATTGAAACCATTCTGATTAACCCCAACATTGCCACCATTCAAACCTCGGAGGGTGTGGCCGATAAGGTTTACTTCCTTCCTATCACTCCCTATTTTGTTGAAAAGGTGATTGAAAAGGAGCAACCCGACGGAATTTTATTGGCTTTTGGCGGACAAACAGCACTCAATTGCGGAACAGAGCTTTATCAGCAGGGTGTGTTGCAGCGCAATA
>CAYPPC010000247.1:0-4254 GCA_964412435.1 uncultured Paludibacter sp. | reverse complement strand
TTTCTTCTGGGTGGCGCGTATGATTATGTCAGGTTACGAGTATCGCAACGAGCGTTGCTTCGATAACGTCTATTTTACCGGAATTGTGCGGGATAAAATCGGTCGTAAAATGTCGAAACAGCTGGGTAACTCACCGGATCCAATCGATTTGATGAAAATTTACGGTGCGGATGGTGTGCGAATGGGTATGTTGCTCACGGCTCCTGCCGGAAATGACCTGCTTTATGATGATTCGCTTTGCGAACAAGGTCGTAACTTTAATAATAAAGTTTGGAATGCTTTCCGTCTTGTAAAAGGTTGGGAGGTTGCGTCTGAAAGCGAGCTGGAACAACCGGAGAATGCTAAAGTGGCTATTCAGTGGTTTGAAAACGTGGTAAATAAAACTTTGTTAGAAATAGAAGATTTATTTAGTAAATATCGTTTGTCTGAGACATTGATGGCGGCCTACAGATTGTTCTGGGATGAGTTCTCTTCCTGGTATCTGGAGATGGTGAAACCTGCCTATCAGCAACCAATTGATGCGAAAACCTATGCAGCCACACTTGGTTTCTTCGACAGTTTGCTGAAGATTCTGCATCCCTTTATGCCTTTTATTACAGAGGAGCTGTGGCAGGCCATTGAGTCACGAAAAGAAGGTGAGAGCATTATGGTGCAACTAATGCCAAAAGCCGGAGAAGTGGATAAGGCTTTGATTGCTGATTTCGAAAAAATCAAGGAGATTGTAGCCGGAGTGCGTACGGTTCGCCTGCAAAAAAATATCCCAAATAGGGAGGTATTGACACTGCAGGTGCTCGGTAAGCATGACAATGCGCTTGATAGTGTGATTACGAAAATGTGTAATTTGGAGAATATCGAGTATGCTACAGAGAAGGGTGCCGGTGCTATGTCTTTCCTGGTGGGAACTACAGAATACGCTGTTCCCATGGGTGATTTGATGAATGTGGAAGAGGAAATCCAGAAAATGGAGGAAGAGATTAAATATCTGGAGGGGTTCCTGGTATCGGTAATGAAAAAGTTGGGCAATGAGCGGTTTGTGCAAAATGCAAAACCTGAAATTGTTGAGAACGAACGAAAAAAGCAGGCGGATGCCGAAAGCAAAATTACCGCATTGAAAGAGAGTATCGCTGCGCTGAAAGGATAAAGTTATCAACCTATAAATTCATTCAAAGTTAAGGGTTGTATTCGAAAGAGTATAGCCCTTATTTTTGTGTTTGTTTTAGTAAGCCTCTGGTAGTCAGTGTTTGTTTACCTGAAAATCATTAGAGCAATAACGATAATGTAGGTGAATATCGTTATAGAAGTAATGGTAATAAGTGGAAAAATAGTTGTTGTGGCAATGGTAAAATATAAAAAATGATTATAGCTACAACTAAATATGTGAAATATTGATTATTCCGATAACTAATATTATCTTTGTGACGAGAAAAAGATAATATGATGGAAACACTGTATAATATATCCCGAAAACTCATCGGATTTGAGCGAAACGAATTTAGACGCTATCTGCACGAGGAGGTGGACTGGAATGAGCGCATGAATGCGATTGTCGGAGCACGTGGAACCGGGAAAACAACCCTGATGCTGCAGCACATTCGTGATCATTTCCCCGATAGGGAGAAAGCGGTTCACATTAGTTTGGACAACCTTTGGTTTACCAAGAACAGGCTAGTTGATTTTGTAGAACATTTCTCTAACTATGGAGGCACGCATCTTTTTATCGATGAGGTGCATAAATATCCGGATTGGTCCATTGAGCTGAAAAACTGTTATGATAATTATCCTGAATTGAAGTTTGTGTTCAGTGGATCGTCGATTCTCGAAATATACAAATCGGATATCGATCTGAGTCGGCGTGCAGTGAAAATGGAGTTAAAAGGACTCTCTTTTAGGGAGTTTTTGGCATTGGAGGGTGTGCTTGAGATTCCACCCCTTGCTTTAGATGAAATTCTGAAAAATCATATCGCGATTGCGGATGATATACGAATGAAAATAAAAGTGTTGCCCCATTTTAAGAGTTATCTAAAACATGGTTATTATCCGGTTTATCGGGAAGGAGTACGCAATTATGCAATGAAATTGGAGAATGTGATCAACACAACGATTGAAAAAGATTTGCCTTCGATTGAGAAAATTGACTATATCGGAGTGTATAATGTAAAAAAGCTACTGATGATTTTAGCCACTTTGGTGCCATATACCCCGAATATTGAAAAGTTGAGCAGCGAAATGCAACTCAATAGGGCCTCTACTTTGAAGTATCTGCATTATCTCGATAAAGCACTGTTGACCACGCAACTGCTAGTGCCCAATAAAGGGATGAGTTTACTTACCAAACCGGAAAAAATATATCTGAACAATAGCAATTTAATCTACACGCTGGGAAAAGTGTATAGCGACTTGGGAAATGTGAGAGAAACATTTTTTCTGAATCAAGTGGGAGCTAAGCACGATGTGAATATCCCTCCGGCAGGAGACTTTTTGGTTGATAAACGCTATATTTTTGAAGTTGGTGGTAAGAACAAGAAGTTTGATCAAATAAAAGATCTGCCCGATAGTTTTATCGCGGCTGATGATATTGAGATAGGGCATGGGAACAAAATTCCGCTCTGGTTGTTTGGATAATTATATTAACCATTAAAATCAAAAAGCATGAAAACAGAGAGATTAGCGCAGTACATTTCGGATAAATTAGACATAAAAGTTAAGTCGCTTCATTCGGTAGCAGGAGGTGATATTTCAGCTGCGTATAAACTTGAGGCGAATGACAAAAACTACTTTATAAAGGCCAATAATAAGCAGGAGGCAGAACGGATGTTTAAGACTGAAATGCTGGGATTGCAGGAGATAGAGAAGAGCAATACCATTGCTGTGCCGCATGTACATTTGGTTGATAAGGTAGAAGATACAGCATTCATTTTAATGGATTTTGTAGAGAGCCGCAAGCCCAATTCAAAAGACTACAAACATTTTGGACGCAACATGGCTGCGATGCACCAGGTGGAGCAGGATAGTTTTGGTTTTGCTGAAGATAACTTTATTGGAAGCCTGCCGCAATCAAATAAAAATCATGCTGACTGGGCGGAATTTTACTGGGCTGAGCGGATAGAGTCGCAACTGAAATTCTCGTTAGAACGAGAAAGCTTGAAACCGGCAGATATTCCGGAGAAGGAGCGGGTGATGAAGGTTTTTAATCAGGTGTTTGGTGATGTAAAACCGGTGTTGCTTCACGGTGATTTGTGGGGAGGAAATTATTTGATTGCTACAGACGGCTCACCGGTACTGATTGATCCGGCTGTGTATTATGGCCATTTTATGGTGGATATTGCGATGACCAAACTTTTTGGCGGTTATGATAAGGAGTTTTACGATGCTTACCACGAAATTCACCCCAAGCCTGAATATTATAACGAACAAATAGCGCTTTATCAGCTATACTATCTGCTCGTTCATCTGAATCTGTTTGGTAGTAGTTACCGAAGTTCGGTAGTGGATATTATGCAACGATTCTTTTAAGTAAATACAATAGAAAAAGCCGGAGTTCCGGCTTTTTTAATGCAAATATGGTTTAGTCATCAATTTCTTCGAAATCTATATACTCTCCATCAGAATCGTCAAAGATTTTTTCTCTCTTTTTCCTAGCGGGATGACTGAGTGTGGGCCCCTTACTTCTTGAGCTAAAACCTGAGTCCCTTTTGCTGCCGCCAAAAAGACGGCGTAACAAGCCCACCCCCAATGCACCTAAAGAGAGCAGTAGCATCAGGAAAAAAAAGAGTATGCCAATAAGAATTCTAAACATTTGAGTATTTGTTAGTACACCTGTTGTGCTACACGTTTTACACTTTCTGTAGCCATCAGGCTGTAGAAGTGGATACTGGGCACACCATGGGCAATCAGATCTTTTGATTGCTGAACGCACCACTCAACTCCAACTTCAACAGCGTCTTCTTCAGTTTTACATTTTCGAAGCTCTTTGGCCAGCGCTTCCGGAATTTCAGACTGAAACACTTTAGGCAGCAGTGTAAGCTGGTTGATACGTGTAATTGGTTTTAGTCCCGGAATAATGGGAACCTCGATTCCGAGCTCACGCACTTTTTTTACAAAGTTGTGATATTTTTCATTGTCAAAAAACATCTGGGTTACTAAATATTCAGCGCCATTTTCCACCTTCTTTTTTGCCCAGTAGAGATCGGTCTCCAGGTTGGGCGACTCTTCATGCTTTTCAGGATAACAGGCCATGCCGTATGAAAATGGTTC
>CAYPPC010000246.1:0-4263 GCA_964412435.1 uncultured Paludibacter sp. | reverse complement strand
AACTTTCCATATACGCACCTTAAATATCTGAGTGGCGGACCTACCGGACAAAAAGAGGAGCAGATAAAGTTTTTCTTCTCAGCAAGTCCCTCCAAAAAGTTCAATGTGGGCTTCAATATGGATTATATCTATTCAGTGGGGATGTTCCGGAATCAGGCTGCGCAGCGTTTTGGGGCTGATCTCTTTGGACGTTACGATGGTAAGCACTACTCTGCTATTGGCATGGTGGCTGTGAACAACCATAAAAATCATGAAAATGGAGGTCTGACAGACCTGAGTATGCTTAATAATCCCTCTGTGGATGTGCTCACAAAGGATATGCCCATCGCTTTACAGGCATACTCAGCATTTAATAAAAACTCGGTTTTTTATCACCATAACTATAGCGTTGGCTTCAACCGCGAGATAAAAGATGAGGAAAATGACACTATTCTGCTCGAATTTGTGCCGGTGACCCGATTCGGGCATACCTTCAAGTTTGAAGAGATGAAAAAGAGGTACTACGAACCGAAAACAGTCCTCGATTTTTATGAGCACACTTTTAACCCTGAAATGGCCTCGGTAAATGATACTGCTGCATTGCGGACTATGAGCAATCTTTTTTCAATCAATCTGGCTGAGGAGTTTAACCACTGGCTGAAGTTTGGTGCAACGGCCTATGTTGAGAATGAGATTCAGCAATTCGCATTCCGGCCGGATTCGCTGATAGAGCATAGTTTGAAGTCGAACACACGGGTGGGCGGTCGGCTCTCCAAACTGCAGGGTGAAAAATTTAGATATAATTTTTTGGGAGATATTTATTTGATCGGATATAAGCTGGGAGAGTTCCGCCTGGAGGGTAGGGTGGATGGCAGTTTCAATTTGTTACGACAGAAAGTGGAGCTTACGGCCAATGCATTTGTAAGAAATGAAACGCCCTCCTTCTTTTTGCAGAATTACCACTCGGCTCATTTCCGCTGGGAAAATAATTTCACTAAAATCTATAAGACGCATTTGAGCGGACAGCTGAGTCTTCCCGATTGGAGAACCCGGATTCATGGTGGTGTTGAAAACCTGACCCACTTTGTCTACTTTAATGAAAAAGGAGTGCCGGTGCAGCACGATGGGAATGTTCAGATTCTATCCCTTGATTTAAGGCAGGATTTTAAAGTGAAATCCATTACGCTGGAAAATAATGCGGTGTATCAGCTTAGCTCCAATCAGAATGTGGTGCCGCTGCCGGCGCTCACGCTTTATCACAATCTCTACTATTCGGGTAAGTGGTTTGTTGACCTTTACCCGCAGTTTGGTGTGAGCGTGCGTTACCATACAAAGTATTTTGCACCCTCGTATATACCGGCGATTGCACAGTTTCACAACCAGAATCAGATAGAAATAGGGGATTATCCGGAAATAAAAGCCTATGCCAACTTTCATCTGAAAAGTGCTCGTCTCTTTGCGGAGTATAATAATATCGGTAGTCACTTCCTGAAAGGTTGGGGTTTTTATATGCCCAACTATCCGATCAATCCGCCGATATTTAAATTCGGGGTACTTTGGAATTTCTTTAATTAATCTTTTTGACGATTTGTTTGTTATAATAAGAGTATACATATAATAAATGCTAACTTATAACTGCAAAATAAAAACTAAAAACTAAGCATATGCCATTAAATATACCCATCAATCTGCCGGCCGTGGAGATGCTGCGGAAAGAGAATATATTTGTTATGGATTCCGAGCGGGCTCAGAGTCAGGAGATTCGTCCTTTGAGAATTTTGATTCTGAATCTGATGCCCCTGAAAATAACTACTGAAACGGATCTGGTCCGCCTGATTTCAAACTCACCCTTGCAGATGGAGGTCGATTTTCTGAAGCTGGATTCTCACCGGCCTAAAAATACGCCGATAGAACATCTGATGGAGTTTTATATCTCATTCGATGAGGTGAGCAAAAGGAAATACGACGGTATGATTGTTACAGGTGCTCCTGTTGAGCTGCTACCTTTTGAAAAGGTAGATTACTGGAGTGAGCTGCAGAAGATATTTGACTGGTCACGCACGCATGTTACATCCACTTTTTATATTTGCTGGGCTGCTCAGGCCGGACTCTACCATTTCTACGGAATTCCTAAATATCCGCTGGATAAAAAGATGTTTGGTGTCTTTGAGCATACAGTACACGACCGGCTGAATCCACTTTTCCGTGGTTTTGATGATGTATTTTATGTGCCTCACAGCAGACACACTGAAATACGCCGCGAGGATGTACTCAAGGTAGAAGAGCTGACCCTGCTGAGTGAATCGCCCGATGCCGGCGTTTATATGGTTATGGCACGCGGCGGACGCGAAATTTATATCACCGGACATTCGGAATACTCGCCCTACACCCTCGATTCGGAGTACAAACGCGACCTGGATAAGGGTTTGGCTATAGAACCGCCCATTAACTATTATAAAAATAACAATCCCGATGAAGAGCCTTTGGTTCGCTGGCGTAGCCATGCCAATCTGCTCTTTACCAACTGGCTCAACTACTTCGTTTATCAGGAAACACCATATGATCTGAGTAAAATTGATTAAGAAACTGTGTTTTTTGATTTTTGAATAAAAAATAGTCGATTAAATTATTGGATGTATTGTTAGTTCAAAAAATATTAACTACCTTTGCACTCGCAAAACTCAGTGAGCGGCTGTGGCGTAATTGGTAGCCGCGCTAGACTTAGGATCTAGTGACGAGAGTCGTGGGGGTTCGAGTCCCTTCAGCCGCACAAAAGAAACTCTTTGAAAACACCTTTTCAGAGAGTTTTTTTTATTTTCGGGCATTTAATTTAAAAATTTAAGAATCTGTTTTTATTTTGCAAAAAATAGTATTAACTTTGAACTTTTAGTTTCTAAATATTTGAAATTATGCTGAAAAAATCCACCTTTACTCTATTACTGAGTTGCTTATTCCTGTTTACAACTCAGGCACAGATCTCTTCTGTGATGGTTTATGAACCACAAATTCCTATTCTCAAGGAGCGTACAGACAATGTTCTTCTTTATGTGCGTGTGGACGCACCCTCCGGAGGCGTATTAAATGCGGTAGAGCTCGCTCTGGATAATCACGCTGAACTGAAAGATGTGAAGTCTCTTAAGTTCTATTATGGCGGTACCGAAGCGGATCAACGTAAAGAGGGTCTTCATTTTGCCCCTGTGCATCATTATATCTCCGGCAGCACCGGTAAAGGACTGGCTGCCAATCCTTCTTATTCCATTCTGAAAGCTGAAGTGAAAAAAATGTCCCAAACGGTTCGTTTTGAAACAATGCAGCAACTTTTCCCGGGGGTGAACTACTTCTGGGTGAGTGTTCAAATGAAGAAGAACGCCTCTCTCTTTACCACCATCAATGCAAAAGTGAGCAATGTGGAGGTGAATAATCAAAAACAGAAATTTGAGATGAAATCCCCGTCGCACGAAAGACGTATGGCTATTGGTGTGCGTCATGCAGGTGACGACGGCTCGGCTGCTTTCCGTATTCCGGGACTGGTGACCTCTAAAAAAGGGAGTTTACTGGCTGTTTATGATGTTCGCTACAACTCCAGTGTCGATTTGCAGGAGTATGTAGATGTAGGCTTGAGCCGTAGTGTTAACGGTGGAAAAACCTGGCAGAAAATGCGACTCCCCATGAGTTTTGGTGAGTATAATGGTATGCCTAAAGCACAAAATGGAGTGGGTGACCCCGCTATTCTGGTGGATGATGTGACCGGAACTATCTGGGTGATTGCTGCCTGGACACACGGAATGGGTAACTACCGCGCCTGGTTCAACTCACTCCCGGGAATGGACCTTACCGAAACTGCTCAGCTGGTGCTGGCACGCAGTGATGATGATGGTAAAACCTGGTCTAAGCCAATAAATATCACCTCTCAGGTGAAAGAACCGGGTTGGAGATTTCTCTTGCAGGGTCCCGGACGGGGCATCACCATGAAGGATGGCACACTCGTTTTTGCAGCACAATATATTGCACCGGATAAAATCCCGCATGCCTGCATCATTTACAGTAAAGACCGCGGAAACAGCTGGCACATCAGTGAGCCCGCCCGAAGTAACACTACTGAGGCACAGGTGGCTGAAGTGGAACCGGGTGTTTTGATGATTAACATGCGCGATAATCGCGGAGGAAGCCGGGCAGTCAGTACTACAACTGATCTTGGTAAAACCTGGGTGGAGCATGCCTCAAACCGCTCTGCACTGCAGGAGCCGGTATGTATGGCCAGTCTGCTTCAGGTGGATGCTGCCG
>CAYPPC010000245.1:0-4276 GCA_964412435.1 uncultured Paludibacter sp. | reverse complement strand
TAACGAATGACCCTTGTCACCCCGCAGGGGTATAGTGCGCCGTGAAATCTAACGATCTAAATTGCAGATGCGTTCCCATTCCTCCAGAAATAACTTGTAATTTTTCTGCATATATAATAAAATAGTTATATTTGCACGAACTATTTCCGGGAGAGTCGCTGAAATGCAAAACAATCCGGAAAAATCTTCAAATTTCAACAAAATTACAACTGAATTACAATCAAATATCCATTGAATTACAACTGAATTACTTTTTTATAAAACATGGAAGAAAAGAAAAAAATGGAACTTCCGGAAAATGCCTACCGGGAGTTAAAAGAGGGTGAAGAGTACATCCCCGTGATGTCGCCCAACAAAACCTACCCCGAGGTGACCGGCTGGTCGCTGATGATGGGTCTGCTGATGGCGGTGGTCTTTTCCGCGGCTGCGGCATACTCCGGACTGAAAATCGGACAGGTTTTCGAGGCTGCTATTCCCATCTCAATTATTGCAGTGGGAGCCTCTGCAGCGGCACGTAAGAAAAATGCCTTAGGGCAAAACGTAATTATTCAATCGATCGGTGCTTCGTCCGGTGTGATTGTAGCGGGTGCGGTGTTTACCATTCCCGGTCTCTACATTTTGCAGGCGAAATATCCGGAGATTCAGGTGAATTTCTGGCAGATCTTTTTCTCTTCGCTGCTGGGTGGATTCCTTGGAATTCTTTTCCTGATACCCTTCAGGAAGTATTTTGTTAAGGATATGCACGGTAAGCTTCCTTTCCCGGAAGCAACAGCCACCACAGAGATTCTGATGACCGGCGAAAAAGGCGGCAGTCAGGCAAAACTGCTGGTGTTAAGCGGTCTGGTGGGTGGTTTGTTTGACTTTTTCTTCTCCTCATTCAAGCTTTGGGCAGAGGAAATCAACACCCGCATCATTCCCGCAGGACAAGTGTTGGCAGATAAATTTAAGATGGTCTTTAAATTTAACGTCAGTGCGCTGATTTTCAGTTTTGGATATTTAGTGGGACTGCGTATTGCGGTGATTATTGCTGTGGGTTCGATGCTCTCCTGGCTGGTGTTTATACCGCTGGTCAATGAGATTGGTGTGCTGATGGCAGCTTCGAGCGGCGGTGTGAATCCATTTGCGCATATGAGCCCGGAAGCGATTTATGCAGAGTATGTTCGCCCGATTGGTATTGGCGCCATTGCAATGGCCGGTATTATCGGAATTATCAAATCATCGAGCGTGATTGGTGATGCATTTAAGCTGGCAGTAGGCGGCGGAAAAGGAAAAGGGAAATCTGCTGATAAAGAGACAGACGTTCCGCGTACGCAAAAGGATATGAAGATGTCCTTTGTGATGCTATTCCTCTTCTTAACGCTGATTGCAGTATTTGTTTTCCTGATAATTGGTGTGAAAGTAACCCTGTTGCAGGCGGTAGTTGCGCTGATTACGATCACAATTATATCTTTCCTCTTTACTACAGTGGCAGCCAATGCCATTGCCATTGTAGGTTCTAACCCGGTATCGGGAATGACGCTGATGACGCTGATTTTATCCTCTGTAATCCTTGTTTCTGTTGGTCTGGAAGGCTGGCAGGGTATGGTGAGTGGGTTGATTATTGGTGGTATTGTTTGTACGGCGCTTTCTATGGCCGGTGGTTTTGTAACTGACCTGAAAGTGGGTTACTGGCTCGGTACTACACCTATCAAACAGCAAAGTTATAAGTTCCTCGGAACGATTGTTTCTGCTGCTACAGTAGGTGCGGTTATCTTTATTCTGAACGGAGCTTATGGTTTCGTTGCTACTGAAACACATCCCGATCCGATGATTGCGCCACAGGCAAATGCGATGGCTGCGATTATTGAGCCGTTGATGTCGGGTACAGGTGCACCCTGGATGCTGCTGGCAATTGGTGCAGTAATGGCACTGTTGGTGAACTGGATTGGAATTCCACCGCTGGCATTCGCGCTGGGTATGTTTATTCCATTGCAACTGAACACGCCGCTCTTAGTGGGTGGTGCTTTGAACCACTGGTTCAACAAGAGCACTAAAAACGAGAAACTCAAAAATGCTCGTCACCAGCGCGCGATTCTTATCGCTTCCGGATTTATTGCCGGTGCAGCGCTCTTTGGTGTGTTGGGTGCCTTAATTATCTTCTTTACCGGAACAGCCGATACGCTTAATATGAACGTATGGAGCGATATCACCGGAACCGGAGCTCAGGTAACTGCTATCATCGCCTTCACTGCGCTGATTGGATTCTTTATCTGGCAATCTTTTAAAGCGAAAGAGGAGGATTAAGAGAAGCCCCCTAAATCCCCCCACAAGGGGGACTTTTGGAGAGTGCTAATTTTAAGTTTTCTACGATATCTAATTATAAAAAAGCTTTGCCAAAGTTTTAAACTTTGGCAAAGCTTTTTTATGTATAAGCCCTAAACCCCCACTTCGACTGCTTCGCGTTCAGTGCGACGCAAGAAGGCTTTCAGAGTGCGATGATTTAACCCGCATTATTCACCACATTATTTGTTAATAAACCGAACCTATTGATAATCAGAGTGTTTTGAGAAGGGTAGTGTGAAAATGAGTAGCTCAATTTTGGGCTATGTTAGTTTCTAATTGTTTGGATTCTTTTGTGTCTCTCCTACGTTCTAAGCTACTTGTAGTATGTTTATACAACTACGTAGCTTACGCCTAGAATAGACCCAAAATAATCTCATGAATAATGCGGGTTAAGTAGTTTGTACTCTACAGTTGTCGACTTTAAGTTCCGCACTACAGTAATATATTGTACGTCGTATCGCCTTTTCCCTACGCCGCATCGAGTGAAGTCGAGATGTAGAAAGGTAAGGGATTGGGGCATCGATGAAAGATTACTGGTGATTTATAATTACCGAAATATGAGGAAACAAAGTTACTGATTACAGATAGGTTCTTCATTAGTTCTTTGTCGGCTACGTCGACGTTTTTAAGGTAGTGAAAAGATTGAAATTCGCAGGATAAGATATTATTATCTTACGGCTAAGCCAAAGAACACTGGTTAGACAAATGTGAAGCAAAGGGCATCGAATTCAATGAACTTTTTTGCATTAACATATATTTATTTCCAATATATTAATATCTTTGCATTGCTTGAATCAAATTTTAAATTAATTGTACAATGAAGAGATCTCTCACATTTTTCGTAGTATTGTTGTTGTTCTCTGGTATAATAACAGCACAAACAACCCCGCCGGCACAATTTGGGCCAACGCCCAATGAGCGTCAGATGAAGTATTTACAAGAGCCTTTGGCCGCATTTATTCATTATGGTATGAACACCTATACTGGCAGCGACGGCATTGAGTGGGGCGATCAGGTGAAACAACCTGCATCTGTTTTTAATCCAACAAAAGAAAAAGTGAACACCGATCAGTGGGTGCGTCTTTTTAAAGAAGCCGGTTTTTCACGAATTATTCTTGTTGTCAAGCATCACGATGGTTTTTGTACCTATCCTACCGAATACACCGATTACAATATTTCAAAAAGTCCTTACCAGGGCGGTAATGGTGATTTAGCGAGAGAACTCTCGGAATCCTGCGATAAGTATGGCATGGACATGGGTATTTATCTTTCACCCTGGGATGCGCACGAACCTTCTTACGGCGATGCTACTCCCGGCGATTACAATGTGATGTATGACAACATGTTACGCGAACTGCTGGATGGTCGTTACGGAAGAATGAATACCGAAACCGGTAAACGTGAAATTATTGAGATTTGGATGGATGGTGCTTCCGGCGGATCTAATCCACAAACTTATGATTTAAATCGCTTCAATGCCACAGTGCGTGAATTGCAACCTAATTGCCTTGTTTGGATGGATGCAAAATGGCATTTTGACCAAAATGGCGTGCGCACCAATTTCAACTTAGATGCGATGTGGGTAGGTAATGAAGCGGGTTATATTAATGATCCTGCCTGGAATACGATTGATTTAACCAAACTGAATAACGGGCAACAAGGTCGTACCCCCGGTGGTAATATCTTCTGTGTTTCGGAAGCTGATGTCTCTATTCGTCCGGGATGGTTTTATCACAAAAGCCATGATGGAAGTGTGAAAACTGCCAAGCAGATTTTTGACAATCTCTATGCTCGTTCCGTTGGAATGGGGATTCCGCTTTTGCTCAATATCCCACCCAATCGCGCCGGTGAATTTCATGAAAATGACTCGGCTGCTTTGATTGATTTTGGGAAAATTCTTAAAAACACCTTCGAAACTAATCTGATTACCTCGGAAATGAGTGCTACAGCCTCG
>CAYPPC010000244.1:2288-4282 GCA_964412435.1 uncultured Paludibacter sp. | reverse complement strand
CAAACAGGAGCGTCTGATGGGAATTATCCACCAGGAGGTGCAAGAGATTGTAGAGAACGGTCCCCTGGCAGAAGATCTGCAAAAAGTGAAAGGCAATCTGCTGAAACAACATGAGCAAAACATTGAAACCAACGGCTGGTGGTCGGGCGTTATCAGAGGCTACTACCGCTACGGCGACAACAACCTGAGAGATTACAAAAAAGCGGTTGAAGCTTTAGATGCGAAGTCCGTACAGGAGATGCTCAAAAAGATTGTTGAGCAAAACAACGTTATCGAAGTAGTGATGATGCCTGAATAATATCCGGCATTGAATATAATTGATAAAGAAGTTTCTGCTCCGGCAGAAACTTCTTTTATTTTGACCTTACCCGGCTTTGTTCCAGACGGTATCTTTAGCTGAAACAGCTGACCGGCAAAGATAATAAACCCATTAAATGGTAAATATCTCCAAAAAGGGCGGTAATACAAAAATAGTTTTATAATTTTGTATGATTTTGCAGTTAATAATAGAAAATGAAATTTACGGTACAACATACTGATCCCAACTCCAATGCGCGCACCGGATTGATTCAAACCGACCACGGCGAGATCCGCACCCCGATATTTATGCCGGTAGGCACAGTGGGCAGCGTCAAAGGAGTTCATATCCGCGAACTGGAAGAGGAGGTAAAAGCCCAGATTATTCTGGGAAATACCTACCACCTCTATCTGCGTCCGGGCATTGAGATACTGGAGCAGGCAGGCGGTCTGCATAAGTTTAACGGCTGGAGCAAGCCCATTTTAACTGACAGCGGCGGTTTTCAGGTCTTTTCCTTGTCGGAAAGAAGAAAACTCGAAGAGCATGGGGTCACCTTCAGCTCGCACATCGATGGCAGCAAACACCTTTTCACACCGGAAAGAGTAGTGGAGTTGCAAAGAAGCATTGGCGCTGACATCATCATGGCACTGGATGAGTGCCCGCCCGGCACTTCGGACTATAAATATGCCAAAAACTCGATGGAACTGACTCACCGCTGGCTCGAACGGGGAGTAAAGCACTTTGATGCCACCGAACCGAAGTATGGTTATTCGCAAACCTTTTTCCCAATCGTGCAGGGAGCTTCGTTCAAGGATCTGCGCCGGCAATCGGCTGAATTTATCGCTTCGCAGGAGCGGGAAGGAAATGCCATTGGCGGATTAGCCGTTGGCGAACCGGCAGAGGTGATGTATGAAATGATTGAAGTGGTGAATGAAATTCTGCCGAAAGATAAGCCGCGCTATCTGATGGGTGTGGGCACGCCAATCAATCTGCTGGAAGCGATTGAGCGCGGTGTGGATATGTTTGACTGCGTAATGCCTACCCGCAACGGGCGCAACGGCATGCTTTTCACCTCCGAAGGAATTATGAATATGCGCAATGAAAAGTGGAAAGATGATTTTTCGCCCATTGATGAAAACGGCATCACAACACTCGATAAAATTCACTCCAAAGCCTATCTGCGCCACCTTTTTGTGGCCAAAGAGCTGCTCGGCATGCAGATTGCATCGGTTCATAACCTGGCTTTTTACCTTTGGTTGGTGGAAGAGGCCCGCAACCGCATCGAAGCAGGAGATTTCACTTCGTGGAAAAAAGAGATGGTATATCGATTGGGACGCAGGCTATAATGAGAGAATGAGCCAATGTGAGAATGAAAAAAATGAGAAATTGAGAAGTAGTATTGATTAGAGCAGTAACGATATTTATCAATAAAATGATAAGAGCAATTACCAAATCATTCTTAATTTATACTTCTACATTTTTAATTTCCAACACACCATTATACTAATATACTAATACACCAAAACAGAGAATGGATCTGAGCAAAATAGGACTTAAGCGGCTGGATACTTACATCATCAAAAAGTTTCTGGGAACGTTCTTTTACTCCATCATTCTGATTCTGAGTATCTCCGTTGTGTTTGATATCACAGAAAAGATTGATGATTTCTACGAAAGAAATGCACCGCTCAACAGC
>CAYPPC010000244.1:0-2278 GCA_964412435.1 uncultured Paludibacter sp. | reverse complement strand
TACTTCTGTTTTCTGCCCTATTATGCCTATCTGTTTACTCCGCTGTTCACGGTTATCTCTGTGCTCTTTTTCACCTCCAAAATGGCCAACAACACAGAAATTGTGGCTATTCTCTCAAGCGGGGTCAGCTTCAAGCGATTGATGAAACCCTATTTTATTTCGGCCATGGTGATTACCAGTTTTGCCTTTGTGCTGGGGGCTTTTGTCATCCCCCACTCCACAGAGAGGTTTCTCGACTTCAACAACACCTACATTGAACCGCACAAGAAAAATGTGAGCGCACGCAACGTTCAGATGGAAGTGGAGAGAGGCAAAGTGCTCTATATCGAGCGTTTTGAAATTAGCCAGAACACCGGCTACCGTTTTTCCTATGAAGAGTTTGATGAAAAAACTTTGATTTCGCGCCTGACGGCCGAATCGGTTCGCTGGGACTCTACGCACAACTGGACACTTTTCAACTACACCTACCGGCAGTTTGACGGCATGCGGGAGACACTGAAGCACGGCAATGAGATGCAGCAGGTAATTGCTGTGGATCCCAAAGAGTTTTATATCACGGCACACGAAGCACCACAGCTGAGTCTGACCGAGTTACGCACGCATATCAAACGACAAAAAGCACGCGGCGTTGGCAGTGTGCAGGCTTTTGAAGATGAGTATTACCGCCGCTTTTCCACTTCGGTGTCGGTGCTTATTATGACCCTGATCGGTGTTTCGCTCTCCTCCCGGAAAGTGCGCGGCGGCATGGGGTTGAATCTGGGTATAGGCTTGCTGCTGAGCGCATTGTATGTACTCTTCACCACCATGTCCACCACATTTGCCGTGAACGGCGTGATGCCTACCCTGCTCGCGGTGTGGATACCCAATATCACTTTTTTTATCGTGGCTGTTTTTCTCTATATCAAGGCACCTAAATAGTGATGTCATTTTTATATCTGCCAAAAAGTAGCTATATTTGACAAGTTGTTGATAACTTTCTCTCCGGAAACGGAGATTTTCATATTTAGTTTTTCTATTTTTGCACTAATGAACAATATTATACACCATATTGAAACCTTAATCCGCCGTCACGATTATGTGATTATTCCGGAGCTGGGAGGCTTTGTCTTCCGGAAGCAACCGGCTGTAATCACACCGGGACAGCAAACTCCGCCACTCACGATTATCAGCTTTAATCCGCTGATGAATGTGTCTGACGGCCTGCTGGCCATTGAGATTTCCCGCTCCGAAGAGATCAGTTTCCGCGAAGCGATGGAGTCCATTCATCAGTTTGCCGGATCGGTGAGCAGCCAGCTTGACAGCGGAAAAACGGTGCAGCTGGGAAAAATCGGACAGCTCTATCGCGACGAAGAGAAGAAGATTATTTTCCGCAAAGCGGAGACAGATCATTTTATTCCGGCCAATTTCGGTCTGAAAGAGCTCCATTTTGCGGCCATTGCCCGCGAAGAGAGTGTAGATCAGGAGCGTCGCGTGATTCGCATTGTGATGCCGAGAGCTCAGACTGTGGCAAAATATGCCGCTGTGGCTGTTTTGGCAGCAGGCCTGTTTTTTATGGCACCCAAACTGAGTGAAACATACCACAATGTCAGCACACTGAATCCATTTTCCAGACTTAACACCACCGAAGTTATAAGCGATGCCGGATCGGCCAACAGCCGGGACGAGCTAACAATAACTCCGCAGGAAAATATCGTAACCGAACTGCCGGCACCGAAAATTGTTACAGCCGTGAAAGAGCTGAATCACCACGTGATTGTTTCTGCCATGGCCACTGCTGAAGATGCCGAAGCTTATTGCAATCGCCTGATTCAGCTCGACTACCGGGATGCGCATGTACTGGAACCGATCAGAACTTATCGCATCGCCATTGCATCTTTTGAAACAAAAGCAGAAGCTGTAGCCTATATGCAGACACTGCGTGCCGAGAAACCGCAATTCTCAGACGCGTGGGTGCTCAGCGAATAGCGCCATCCCCATACCCCACCCTGTGGGAAAAACAAACAGACCCCGAAGTTTTTTGCAGAGCTCCGGGGTCTCTTTTTGAAATAAAAAACAGGCTACTCTTTTCTTTTTCAAAATATTATAGTACCTTTGCAACCGCTTTTCGAGTAAAAGCAACTTAGTATAAATTTTTAAACACATTTCGAGAAAATGGCAGTAAAAATCAGATTGCAACGTCATGGACGTAAAGCACGCCCCTACTACCACATTGTAGTAGCAGACAGCCGCGCAAAACGCGACGGTAGATTTATCGAACGTATCGGTTCGTACAACCCCA
>CAYPPC010000243.1:3111-4286 GCA_964412435.1 uncultured Paludibacter sp. | reverse complement strand
GTGGATGCTTCGGCAAGGGTTTTCTCGCCCGAGCCGACATCCATCATGCCTCTGGCCATGCCGTTAGCAATGCGTACGAGACCAAAGGCCAACGGGATCTTAACCAGCCCATCACCGACTTGAATGGGCAGTGTGTTGTTTAGCGTCCAGTCCGTTTGCTGGTCAATGACGTTGCCACCTTCGTCATCGTCACCCATCATGCGGGCCAGCGATTGAATGGCCAACAAACTGATCGTGTACCCCACTAAGCGAGGGATAGCTACTCGGGTATTCCACTTACCGGTTTTCCGATTGTAGAGGGATGCAGCAATGTTGGCACCACCGGTGACAGCGGGTTGTGCAAAGGCGTAGATCGCAGTAAAGAAAGGCATGGTTGATCCTTTCTTGCGGAAGTTAAACAGATCCAGTGCCTCGGCTGCGGCACCCTGAACACTCATGCCCTCGCCTCGCATCGCTGTGTAGGCGGCTAAGGTAGGGGCAATCTCAAACATGCGGTTGTAGGCATCGATTAGGCGTGCTGCTTTGTCTTTGACTCGGGAGTGAACGCGCTTGTGTTTATTTATGTTGGACACCACGTTACTGCGTTCACGGGCAAAGCGATCACTGAATCCACTCAGGCCACCCGCCCCCGCTAACTCTTGCATCATCTGCCACTCATAGGAGTCTTGCGGTGTGTGGTCAAATGCAAACTGTGCAGCGACCTTAAAGATGCGAGGGTTTAGCATATTGCGTAGCATCTGTGAGCCAGTACGGTTAGCGTTAACCCGTCTACCGGTTGCAGTGTATAGGTCTTTGGTGCGCAAGATCTCGGACTTCTCCCACCCATCACGCAAGAACTGTTTGGGGCCAAAGAAGACCTGTAGCTGTACGGCTGCGTAGGAGAACCAACGAGTCGGCGTACTCATTTTATCTAGGAACGTGACGTTGCTATCCATGTTGGCACGACGAATGGAGGCAATCGCTTTACCATCGCCAATCGTAAACTCCCACGTCCCTTGGGGTAGGTGGACAACGATAGCGTTCTCTTTAATACCTTGAGAACCCATCGAGATTTTCCGACCACCGAACTTCGCTTCCTTACGAGCCTCGGGAGTCATGTTGTTGTAGGCGTTGACTATCTCCGCTTGGAACGGTTGGTACCCTGCGTAGGTAGACGACTGCACGACACCGTTTAA
>CAYPPC010000243.1:0-3094 GCA_964412435.1 uncultured Paludibacter sp. | reverse complement strand
GTCTCGTACGTTGGGTGTCGCACTACCCCCGGAAATGAAATCGGCATCGGCTTCAAAGAGTGGGTTACCCGTCATCGGTACGTAGTTACTGCGCACCAGTTGTGCCACCTCTTTGCGTAGGGCATTGAGCTTGACGTAGGCATCACCGGCGGGGTTAGTGCCCAACGCATTGATACCGGCAACCCGAAGTTCGTCCATCAGTTTAATGGCATCTGCGTCGAGATCCAAGAAGGCAGCCACTCGCTGCGAACTGGATCGACCCGTCTCAATGTCTAGCGACAAGCGCCAGGCGTTCAAGTCGTACACATGCTTGGCCACGGCCTCTAGCTTTTTAACCGGTATGCGCTTCTCAATGGACTCTGCCAAGGCTTTAGCTTGGGCTAAGTTCATCCCTCCAGCTAACCCGATGTCGTGCTCTTTCACATCGATATTCGGATTGTTTAGTGCAGCAATGCGTTGTGCAATCTCTTTGCCTGTCTCGGCCAAGGTCTTGCGCGCGTCTTCGTAGCGAGTTGCTTCTGCTGGAGTAAGCGCACGCTCGTCGGCTTTATTCAGTAGGTCTTGCAATGTCTTAGAGGCACTATCAGACTCACGTTGCAAACGATCAATGATCTGTTGGTTAGCATCAGGTGCTCGGACAGCCGTTAGCCAGTAGCCAACTTGCTTGTGTACGGTCTCAACCGATTGCTTGGTCTCAGTAGACAATTGGGCGATCAGTTTGTTGATCTCGTTACCACCATTCTTACTCATGGCATCGGCCATGAACGCATCACGACGACCAGGGGCTAGGTACAACGCACCACGCACACGAGTCACTAAAGCATCAGGTAAGAAGTTCGCTTGCACTAGACCGTTTAACCACGTATTGAACGGGGTCATGTTGTCGTGGAAATACTCGTTAGCTTTTTCCATAGCCGAGGTCAAACCCTCACGTACTCGTTTAAAGTCACCGGCGAGCAACCCTTGTACAGCATCACGCATCGGCGTAGCACCACGAGCTGCAATCCCTTCGTTCATGTCTTCAAGCACTTCACCAAACGTCTCACGAGACGAGAACGGATCTCGCACTTCGGCATCAGGGGCTGCGGGCGCACCAAAGCCACCACCGGTGGGAGGGCTATCTACTTGGTTGTATAGGGAGAACTTCCCTGTATCGGGCAGTGTATCGGTGCTACGTAGTTGGGTTAGTTTGCCGTCGTCAAACTGGCGCTGTGTTTCGGCCTTATAGAAGTCCGCAATCTGAGCGATGGCGTGGGCAGCATTACCTTTGGTAAACCCTTGACCAGAGAACGCTTTTAACAGTGACTCAAATATCTTGAGTAGCGTGTCGGCCATCGTTGACTTACCACCCGTCACGCCCATGTCGTTAAGAGCTTGCTGAACGTTGGCGGGGGCTTGGGTTAGATCTAGCTCTACTGCATCTAGGAGTGTCAGGAATCGTGGGTTAGTTAACTCGGCGAGCATTTCATACTCGTCACTAAAGCCATAGGCTCGCAGTGCGTTCTCACCACCCCTACCTGTGGTGTCTACTTTGCTGGCCGCACGTTTGACGTTACGGAATACCCAACTCACTGCTTGAGCGCGGTTGTTTTCCTTGCTGCCTCGCGGCGCCCGCTGATCTTCGGATAGTACGGTAGCTGAGACAGCGTGTACCAACTCATGCGCAAAGGTACGAGATACCGTGCGTCCTGATAGGTCTACCTGACCTAGTGAGTTGCGACGGAACGAGAAGACCCCTAACACGCTGGACGGCTTACCTAAGATATTACCGGTGCCTGATACGTTGGCAGGTATGCCTTGAGGCATATTCTTATTAGCGTACCCCTGGGCGATGGTATCTAAAAACGTTTTATCAAACGCGGACACCCACCCTGCCTTTATAAGAGACTGTGATAGTGGGGTTGTGTGGGTAGCTGTCAGCGCTTCACGAATGTAAGGGTTGAACACCATCAAGTTTACTCTAGGCATCATACCCAATGACGCTAGTACCTCTGCCCCTCTAGGGTTGGATGCCCCTTCTGGGTTAGTGATCCACCCTTTAGAGGTGATGTACTGGAAGTCCGACGGGCTTAGCGTAAACAACATCTGTCCATCTCGGGCTGCCGTATGTCGTTGCTCGGAACCAAAGTAGTTGAGTACGTGCTCAATGAAGGCCACGTTATCAGGTGCGATGGTAAAGCCACTGGTATCATTGGTGTAGAGCATTTCCATGATCGACGGCATATCGAACGTATCTTTGCCGGAGAAAAATCCAATTTCCGCTTTATTCTTGAGCGTTCTCATTTCCACTTTATACGTGTCTATGAGTTTACGTAGCTCCCCAATACGAATACCGAGCGCACGAGCTACCACCGGTAGGTTCGCTTCGTTCCCTTTGGTTGCAGCCAAGTACACGAGTTGTGACACAGGTCCAGCGGGAGGTATCAGGCTAACAGTCTGTACACCAGAGGGGGAAGCCAACTCAACCTTAACAGGTTCTTCTTGCGTTTCTAGTAGTCGCCTTAGTTGTGGGTTGCTCCCAAACATATCGAAAGCGGTTTGACCTGATGTTATTTGAGCAGCGATCTTTTCTCTTTTTCCCTCACCGGCTTCCGTGAACCCATAGTTCTTGACCTCCTCACTGATCTCGGCAACCGCCGGTTCGTACGTTGGTGCGTCCGGCGAAGCGGGTTTAGGAGTATCTGGGGTCTTAGCCACAGGCGCAGGTGTGGGCTGGGTTGAAGGTAGGTCAGCAATGGGGGCGATGTTTTGCAGAGATTCCCCTGACTTAGCGATCAGTTTAGTTTGCGCAACTACGGACTGGGCTTGGGCTGCAATGCTTTCATCGGTAAACCCGAGTGACTTTAACCAGTCTACGTACTTTGCTTTCTGCTTAGACTTTCCTTCTGGACGGGCTACATACAACGCCGTGTCTAGGTCAGAGGCAAAGGTCAATGTCTTACCTGCGTGCGACATACGTGGCTTACCAAGTGAGTCAGGGAACACAGGCAAAGGGCGTCCGTTGCTATCGACTAAGCCCGACACCTCAGTTACTACCGGTGGTGTAGCAGGTGCTGGTGTAGCAGGTGCTGGTGTAGCAGGTGCTGGTGTAGCA
>CAYPPC010000242.1:0-4296 GCA_964412435.1 uncultured Paludibacter sp. | reverse complement strand
GGCACGTAGTGAGCAAGCGATTGCCGATGTCGGAAAGGACGTTTTGGCGGTATTTGCAGATGGACCTGGAACAGCCCCCTAAATCCCCCACAGGGGGACTTGAAGAAAGGCAATTAAAGTTATTTGATTAACCACTCCGGCCTACGGCCACCCCTCCATAGGAGGGGAATGTGGGGCAATTAAAGTGAGTAGCTATGATAACAGAATTTTGTAAAATATTGGTGGTGAATCCGGATGATGTGCTGGGTGAAAGTCGGAGGCCGGCTTATACGCTGCCCCGGATGTTGTACTGGAAATTAATGCGGCGTGAGGGCTACACACTTGCAGAGATTGGGCGACTGAATGGCCGGCACCATTCGACAGTAATACACGCACTACGCAGGGCAAATGAGCTGATAGAGGTTGACCGGGAGGTGCGGGCGATGTGGGAGAGAGTGGAGGGTATAAAACGACATTTAAGTATAATTTAATCAATAAAAAAAGCGGTGAAGAGATTCACCGCTTTTTTTGTATTTTTATTATTTGAAAGTTAGGCAAAAACATTATCTTTGTCACACCTTCAACTAAAACAAATAAATCTATGAGCCAGAAAGACGTAATTCTTAGGGCATTTCGAATTGAAAACAATGACTTGACTACAAGAAACAGTGCTCTGTTTGAAACGCTAAGCGAAAAGTTATCGACAACAAGGGTAGGAGATCGGAGATTGTTGTTGAATGATAATGACCCAAATAGGGAGGAAGATTTGATTTCAAACTTCCATATAAACCCGGAGAGTAATCTGTTAGCAGCGTCGGTGCTTAGAATAGTGGCAGGGGATGACACTGTAAGTATTCCGGATCACGTATTTAATGAGAGCCGGTTCTCGCTTAATGATTTAGATGCGTTAAACGGAATAGCGTCCGTACTTAAAGATACGCAATACTTTATGGTTTCGGGAAATACAGTTATTGCCTGTTGGTTTGGTAATAAAACAATTAAAAGCCTCCAGACTTATATAAATTGGCTATTAGAAAGAGAGCGGGGACAGTTTATATATGACCTAACACCTGTTAGCAGTCCGGTTAGTGCTCCCGCAGTTAAAGAACTTAAACAGGTTATAATGGCAGAATCTTCATCGATGGGCGGAGTGATAAATGGGGAGGGCTCTTTTGGAAGCAAAATGATTGAACTCAAAGAGGCCGCAATGCGTTTACTCCTTGACGATACTCCATCCCTGGATGAATCAATTCTAGGCGAAATGGTTTCTGCCCGGCTGTATATTAAGTTTAACAAAAAACCTCGTGAAATGTCACAGGATGACTATGACCGAAATTACGGGCTACTTATGAAACCTATCTCTGACTTGGAAGATGTAAGGTATGTGACTAAGTCAGGGAAGTCAATAAGTGCCGCCGAAATTTTACTTACAAAGAAGGTGCAAGTGGATATGACAACAAATAATCAGATTTCAGAGCAATCACTGTTTTTAGAAATGGAGACTTTTCTGAGAGAAATTTAATAAAATGGACAAATTAATTACAAGAGCATTATTCATCTTAGTCATAATAATAGTTAGCTTTATGGTTAAGAGTAGTGTACCACCATCTGTGGTTAGTACTTTATATACAGTGGTGGGGATCATGTTTTCGGTAGGAATAGGGCTTATTGTGTCGTTTAATTTGCAGGGAGTAAGAAATGTAAAGTTTATACGGACAGTTAGGGGTGGGCTAAATAAGGTGAGGAACTGGTATATTGCACTCTTTGCAATCTCAACAGTACTCTTTGTGTTCTATGAATACTTCAGGCCTGTAAGTACCGTCGCCTTTTGGGATATACATTTTTCTTTTAACCTATCAGCACTTACTTCAGGCATCTTACTCTATAGTATATTTTATTTTATAATAAACTTTTTAAGTATACAGAAGCTCTCATATGATGTGTTTGACGAGGTGAATAAAAAATAAAAAAAAGCGGTGAAGATTTTCACCGCTTTTTTTATTCTTCATCCAACCGGTTAGTGCGGTAGCTGATACGCATCACCACCAAGCCATCGCTCCGATCTTCCTGTAAGAACTCGACTGCTTCAAAGGGTTCGTAGTCTTCAGTCTCAAAATAGCGGAAGGCATTGAATACCTGCTCAGCTTTATCGATGTAGCTGAGCGATGCTGCGCGGGCTTCATCGGGTGCGGCTGTGGATGTTCTGTCTGCAGGGATATCAAAAGCGATGCGGATGCGCACTGTGGCGCTGCGGTTTTTAACGCCGTTACCCCACTCTTCGAAGGTAAACGATTGTTTGACTAAGGCGCAGGGAAAAGCGAGCGCAGGACGCAACGCCGGACGGTCTAACTGTCCTTTATCCATATCAATGTAGCGAAACATATCCAATTCGGATAGTTGCTCTGTAAGGGCTGAAAAAAGGGGTTTCATAGTTGTTTAAATGTTAGCCCCCTAACCCCCACAAGGGGAATAGGGAGCGGGTTTTATAGTTGTTTAAATGCTGATTAATTACTGTTTTAAGATGCGTTTTAAGTCTCGGTTTATTTTCTGGTAAATGTTCTCTTCCAACTTTTTGGAGCGACCGATAAAAGGACGTTTTGGCATGGTGAATGCTTTTTTACCAAAAACTTTGGCTTGCATGCCGAATTGATGCACGGCTGCGTAGGGCTTATCGGTTTGCACGCGTACCTTGCCGGGGCTGACCTGGTAGTCGATGGAGTTGCGCAGCTCGTTGGTTTCACCGGTAAGGATTTTGTCTTTTGCCCGAGTGGGTGAAAACCGATTTTTTGTATTGAGTGAAAAACCATACCAGGGGCTGTCAGGTTTGCGACGTTCCACCTCCGGCCATTGCTCGGTCGTTTCGTCTGTAAAGCCCTCGTTTGTGAATGAGTCCTGAAAGTGATCAACAGCCTCCTTGCCAACGATATGTGGCAGGTCTTGCTCCTGATATCGCTTTAATTCGTCTATTTTAGTGGCCAACAGGCGTTGCATCTCTTCGGGTGACATAAAAAAGTGTTGAATCTATTTGTTTTATTGAAATAGTTTTGTATATTTGCATCAGGTAGAAATACTTAGCCATTCTACGGATTGGTGCTTGCAGGGGGAGTCTTATGATTCCCTACTGTTTTTTAAACAAGAGCCTGACCTTCCCCTTTTCGTATAACCACACCTCATCTATATCGTGCTTGAAGTTTTTGTCGTTTAACCTCTCTATAATACTCCTCCGTATATACCTGTCTGTCGCCCCCTTATTGTTGTTAATAATAATTCTTGAACTTTGAGATGCCCCTCTTTTTAACATGCTGGACACCTTTCTCCTGCTAAACGGCGGCATGTAAGATTCATATTCATAGAACATATCATCTACCTTTAAGTCAGGACACTTTTTGTAGTACGGTGTGTCAATCAATTCAGCATAAACACTACGGTACTCATAAGATTTGTAATGGAGCTTTGGCGTGATTACAGCTACTTTGCCCATACGTGCAAACTCGGTAGATATCGTCATGATGTCCTTATAATCGGAGTCCTTCCGGTTAACCTTCCGGTGCGCAAGGGCCATCCCACCATTTTTGAACTTTTTAATTAACTCATAGAATGATGATACAAGCTTACTGCTCTTTATCTTCTTAGCCGTTTCATCATCAACCCCTTTAATATACGGATGCTCTTCTAAGTTAATAAACTCCGCAGTTTTGCCCGGGTTATTATCAAATACCGGGTTAACCGGGTGGCTATCTTTTGGCACGGCGGTAACCGGTTTGTCGGTATTGCGAATGCCACACTCGCAGCCCCATTCGCTTGGCGGCATGTGCGTATCCCACCAAGGATGGTCAATCGGCAAGATGGTGCCGTAGTACTCCTGATGCTTTTCACGCGGTGTGGCAGCCGTGGAGGGCATATACTCTAAGTTTGGGTAGATATGTGCCGTCTCCTGGTACTTCTTAAATTTGGCGGCATTGCGTGCCGAACGCACCGCCATATTGTACTCGGTTTGCAACCAATTGCGGTTGTAGTCGTTCTTAATCGTCGTGCCTAACACTGCTTTTTGAAAGTCATAAAATGAACGCAGGTTGCCTTTGTCATCTAAGAGCTGCTCAACTATTTCGTTGGTTTGCCGGTGATTCTTAAAAGCGGCAAACACCGCCATATTGTGCTTAAACTCGTTGATGAACTCTTCGTTCTTCTTGCCAAACTCTACACCGGCAGCTTTGAACTCGCTCTCAACTGCTTCTTGTAGTACGTTGTTGCTAATATCAAACAGCTCCTTTTCTACAATATCAGCTTTGCCCTCCTTTTTCCATTTTTTGTAAATAT
>CAYPPC010000241.1:0-4322 GCA_964412435.1 uncultured Paludibacter sp. | reverse complement strand
CCCCATAGTCCGAAGGACTTAACCTTGATAACCGTGGGTCAACGACCCACGGATTGCAAACAATGTCCTGACCACTGCCTGAAAGGCAGAACTTATTTATCTGACACTCTTTAAAACTTCTCCTGCGCAACTTACGAATCCTTACCACTCCCGACCACCCGATATTTACACTTTAGAGTGAAATTTCTAAACAAACCCCCGATTTTATTTGTATAATAATTATAAACAGATACTTTTGTATAGATAAGGAAATAAAAACAATTATAATCATTAATAAGACAAAATTATTATGGGAGGAATAACTGGAATTGTGGTGTTAATACTTATTTTCGGACTCTTAACACTGCTTTACGGAGTGTCGGTATATAACCGCCTGGTAAAACTGAAAACCCTTGTGGAAGAGGGATGGAGCGGCATCAGCGTGCAGCTGAAAAAGCGCCACGACCTGATACCTAACCTGGTGGAAACTGTGAAAGGCTACGCCACTCACGAGCGCGAAACTTTTGACAGCGTAGTGCAGGCACGCACCCGCGCTATGCAGGCGGGTGATGTGAAAGCGATGGAGGAAGCCGAGGGAGTGCTGAGTTCAGCATTGGGGCGACTTTTTGCCGTGGCAGAGAGCTATCCAGAACTGAAGTCGAACGAGAACTTTATGCAACTGCAAGGGCAGCTGGCAGAGATTGAATCGGATATTGAGAAATCGCGCAGATATTACAACGGCACGGTTCGAAATAAAAATATTGTGATCGACACTTTCCCGAGCAATATCGTGGCCAAAATGTTCAACTTCTCCAAATCTGAGTTCTTTGAACTCGATACGGAGGCTGAAAGAGAGGTTCCGAAAGTTCAATTCTGATGAAAAGGCTTCTTCCGATACTGGTCTGGCTGTTTTTCTCCTTCCCGGCTCTTTGGGCTGAGGAGGAGCGGATCTATACGTATCATTCTGATATTGCTATTGAGACCGACGGTCAGATCCGGGTGCGGGAGGAGATCAGAATTTATGCCGGAGGCCAGATTTTTAAGCGGGGCATTACGCGTGCCTTACCGCTCAGTCGACGGGATGCAAATGGAAAAAGCATCCGGGTAGATTACCAAATCGAGCGCGTGCTTCAGAATGGTGTGCCGGCGAAGTTTTTCACCGAAAAGAGCGGTGGGGATTTGGTGATTTATGTGGGGGATAAAAAAGTTTTTCTGGATCCCGGATTTTACGATTATGAGATCTTTTATTCGGTGGCGGGTCAGATTGCTTTTTTTGAAGATTACGATGAGCTTTACTGGAATGTCAATGCTGCATCTGACTTTGTTACCGACCGGGTGAGCAGTCGCATCACTCTGCCGGCTTCGGCTGAGATTCTCAATCACCACTGCTACACCGGGCGACAAGGCTCCACGCAGTCCAACTGTCGCTCGGAAACAGAGGATGGGGTGCTCTATACCGAAACGGAGCATCTGGAGGCTGACGGGCTGCTTACGGTGGCGGTGGCATTCACCCCCGGGGTGGTGCAGGCGCCGGCTTTGACGGAAGCTGGCAATACAATTTTTCAACGCCTCGGACTGGTCTTTGTCAGTCTGATACTGATGATTATTTTTCCGGTTTACTACATTCGCACCTGGCGCAAACACGGTGTCGATCCCCCCAAGCCGACTGTTATTCCCCGATTTGCTCCGCCGGCAGGGATGTCACCTGCCAGTGTGGGGATGTTGCACAAAAGCAAATATACCGATGATCTGGTGACCGCTTCCATAGTGAATCTGGCGGTGAAAGGCTATCTGAAAATCGAAGAGGGCAAAGTGGAAAAACTGCTGGGTTTTACACTGAGCCGGAACTACAACCTGATTAAGCAGAAAGAGGCTGATGAGTCATTGCCCTCTGAAGAGCGTGATCTGATGCGGAATCTCTTTACCGGCACTGACAAAGTGGAGCTGAGCGGTAAGTATGACTCCGGGCTGGAGAGTATGATGGAGACCTACCGCGAAGGTTTGTCGGCGCAGCACTCGCCGCTTTTGAATGAGGGGCGCAATCTGAAATTCCATATTGTGCCGCTGCTGCTGATAGCAATGTACATTTTTATTCTGATCTATTTTGCAGTTCATGTGCCCGGCGAAAATATTTTATCCTACGGATTTTTAAGTTTATTCACCCTGCCGTCGCTGTTTTTCCTGCTTTTTCTGCTGACCCGTTTTATCAAGAAGCTGCGCCAATGGTTTCTGGGCTTGATGCTGAGTGCTTTCGTTTTAATGATATCAGTCTCTGCTTTTATTGAGGCCCCTATCAGCGAACTCAGCCCCAATTCAGTCGCATTCCTGATAGCTTTTCCCGTATTTGTTATCTCCTATATGATCTATGCTTACCTGATTATCCGTCCTGCGGAGAAAAAGCTCGATTTGCAGGCCCGCATCGAGGGTTTGAAAATGTATATGGATGTGGCGGAAGAGAAGCAGTTGCAGCATTTTAATCCGCCGGAGGTGACTCCCGAGGTATTTGAAAAACTGTTGCCCTATGCGCTTGCACTGGGGATGGATAAGGTGTGGGGAGAGAAGTTTCAGAAGCAGTTCCTCGCTTCCTTGCAGGATCAGAACAGCTACCGCCCGGTGTGGTACAGCGGCAGAAGCATGTCGCCGGCCCGTTTTGGTAACACACTCGGCAACTCTTTGTTTACCAGCCTGAAAACCTCAGCTTCCAATCCGGAATCGGGTCGTAAATGCAGCAGCGGATCTTCCGGCGGAGGTTTTTCCGGTGGCGGTGGTGGAGGCGGCCGGGCGGGCGGTTGGTAATGCCCGGTATCGGAGTCCTGTTTCCTTTGCATTTCAAAATTAAAATCGTAGCTTTGTCTTCATAAATAAAACAGACAATGAATTTAAGCAAGTCAATTCTGAAGCTCTTTGGATGGAGCGTACGATATACCGTTGAGGAACCTCAAAAAAGTATTATTTGTGTGGCACCACACACCAGCAACTGGGATTTTATTCTGGGCAAACTGGCCTACTGGTCCGAGAGAAAAGAGGCGGGGTTTCTGATGAAAAAATCCTGGTTTTTCTTCCCTGCAGGCTATCTGTTTAAGGCGATGCAGGGGGTGCCGATCGATCGCAGTAAGCGGATGTCGGTGACTGATCAGATGGTGAAGATTTTTAACAAACGGGAGCGTTTTCACCTGGCAATCACCCCGGAAGGGACACGAAAAGCGGTGCCGGAGTGGAAAACCGGTTTCTATCGGATTGCGGTAGGGGCGGGGGTGCCCATTCAGCTGGCTTATCTTGATTTTGGTAAAAAGGAGATTGGCATCACTGAGGTTTTTTATCCCACAGGTGATGAAAAGGCGGATATGTCGCATATTTACAATTTCTATCGGAATGTAACTGCTAAGAAACCGGAACAGTTTATCATTCCTGAAGTATAGCAAGCCTTCGGTAAAAAATAAAAAACCGGCAAAGGTGAAGGTGCTTTAAGCGCCAATCAGCCTTTTGCCGGTTTTTTTATGACTTGATTCCGTATTTTTTACTCACTTCCGGGATTCCGGGTGTACAAGAAGTTCTGCCTTTCAGGCAGTGGTTTGTGAGGTGTCCAATTCCGTGGGTCGTTGACCCACGGTTATCGAAGTTTAGCCCTCCGGGCTGGGGTGGGTGGGTGCGGTTGATTGTGTTTAGTGGGTTTATTGAGTAAACTTTACCAAAGTTTGAAACTTTGGTAAAGTCAGAGCGATGATCAGACTTTTACGTACTAGGCAATACACTATTTCGCGAAATCAGCGTAATTCGTAGTTAATAAGTAGAGGGCGTAATCATTTGCAGGAGCTTTCAAGTACAGATATTTTCTCATTAGCTTATTCTCTCATTATCACATTGTCACATTGGCTTATTTTCACATTCTCAAATTGGCTCATTAAAAAAAGACCTGTTTGTTCACTGCAAACAGGTCTTTTTCTATTTTGTAGGGATAGCAAACTATCCGAAGTCGTCGAACATCAGGTTTTCGCGGGGCACACCTAAATCCCAGAGCATGCCTTCCACAGCCTTGGCCATCGGGCCCGGTCCGCACATGTAGTACTCGATATCTTCCGGTGCATCGTGGTTAGCCAGATAGGTATCGTGCAGTACCTGGTGAACAAATCCGGCGGTATATTCCACACCTGCTTCATCAGCTGCGGGGTCCGGACGGTCGAGTGCCAGGTGGAACTTAAAGTTCGGGAACTCTTTCTCCAGTTTCTGGAAATCTTCCAGGTAGAACACTTCGTGGAGTGAACGGGCACCGTAGAAGTATTTGATGGTACGGTCAGAGATTTTCAGCGTTTCCATCAGGTGGAGCAGGTGTGAACGCAGCGGCG
>CAYPPC010000240.1:0-4361 GCA_964412435.1 uncultured Paludibacter sp. | reverse complement strand
CGCCTGGTGTCCCCCGAGTAAACAGTGGAACATCCTTCCTTTTAAGCAAAGCGAGGAGAAATAATATAAAAACAAATTGATTTTAAAACAAATAAGTAAAAAAATGAAACTACAATTCAAACAACTTCACGAAACGGGAGAACGTGGAAACAACGAGGATAACGTATATCCCAAATCAACTGAAAAAAACCCGGTAGATAATCTTTTTATGGTATGCGATGGAGTGGGCGGAGCCGAGAAAGGCGAAGTGGCCAGCAGCATTGCCTGTGCGTCGGTCGCGGAGTTTATGCGTATTATGCAGCAGACACCCGAAATTATCATTACCGATGATTTAATTCAGGATGCGGTGCATCAGGCCGAACAAGGTATGCAAAACTACATAGCCGACTTCCCTGAAAGCAAAGGAATGGCCTCTACCTTTGCAATGCTTTATTTTACGCCTCAGAATGCAGTAATAGCTCATTGCGGCGATAGCCGAGTGTATCACATACGCAATGGTAAAATCCTTTTTCAAACCCACGACCACAGTTTGGTAAACGAATTGCTGGCATCCGGTTTTATCAAAACAGAGGAAGAAGCGCGCAACCACCCCAAAAAGAACATGATAACACGGGCTTTGAGTGGTGATAAGGATATAGCAGTTGCCGATGTTAAATTTATTCCGAATGATGAAATCTTTCGGGATGATTTATTCCTGCTATGCAGCGACGGTGTACTCGAAAGCATCGACAACCCGACAATAGAACAAATACTAAAAAGAGAGAAATCTCCCGAAGAAATTATAAATGAAATATATACACGTTGCGAGGGTCATTCCAATGATAATTATTCGGCCATAGTGGTCAAAGTGATGGATGGGAAAGAATATGTAGCTGCTGAAAAAACAAAATTAGTTACAGCAGAAGCCACACCGATTATATCTAATCCCAAAGCTGCAGGCGATAAGACCGAGGAAACTTTACAATCCGGGGTAAAAGAAGAAACAGAAGTGTGTGAAAGTGACCTTTCAGAAACCTCTCGGGTAGAGACAACTGAGGAGAAAGAGAAAAAAGAAAAATCAGAAACAAATGGCGAGGAAGCAGATAACAAAGCACAGATAATAATAAAAGAAAAAGAAAAATCAGAATCAGATAGTGGTGAATCTGAAAACAAAGCACAGATAATAATTAAAGAAAAAGAAAAAATTGAAGACGATTTGACAAGAAAAGCAGGTAAACCTGTTCGAATGCTGGTAGCTGGAATATTCCTTGTATTAGTGATTACAGCAGGATTATGGTATTTCTTGAAAAATGACAATACGAAACCTAATCCGAAAATTGAAGAGAGAAATAGAAAGATACACAATACAGGAGAGGTACCTGTACCATCACGGCATAATGTAGATGTGGAAAGAATAGAGCCACAAGAACCGGAAGAGCAAAGAAATCAGTCCGAACAGAATAACGAAAGAAGAACTGAACCTAGGCAGCCGGCTACCACCAGACCAAATAGAAACTCTCAACCAGAAAGAGTAATTCAGGAAACAAAACCAGAAGTGGTTAAACCGGTGTATCAGCAAGTGAAACCTGAAGTAAAACAGTCGGTAAATTCGGTAACAAAACCTGAAGTAAAGCCCGCTAATTCTCCGACGGAGAAAGCTGAAATTAGCGTAAATGTACAGTCAGACAACAACAAAATAAAGAGTATTGAAGATCAAATAAATGAGTTGCAACAAAAGATTAATCAAAATAAAATAGCCATGAATGCCGATGCAACTACTAAATCAACACTCGAGTATGAAAATGTGGGATTGCAAACAAAAATTGATAATTTAAGAAAAGAAATTGATAAATTAAAAGGAAACAGATAATGAAGACAATAAAATTTATTTTGGCAGGTATGTTTTTTGGTTTTTTTTGTGTCAATCTTGACGCACAAACATGCTATGAATTATCGTTGAATGACATCAAATCATCCCTGAAGACAAAAGAGTACAATGAGGTGTTGTTGCTGGTAAAAAATACTAGAAAGTACTGCATGGATATTCCTGAAGTCAATGCATTGGACTCCATCGAAAATTTGGCAAAACAGAAACTGGATTCAATATTAACAGCCGTGAGACCCAAAAAAGTATCATCCCCCGGTGAATGGAAAGAGGCATTAGAAAAAATGGTTTACGACGAGGACAAAAATGTTCAGGAATTCAAAACTGAATTAGTAAAAGCATATAAGCTCAAAGCTTTGTCGGACACTATTATTACGCGAAAAGTGAAATATGATTTCAACAGGGATGGATTGATGGATATTGGAATAATCTATTACATAGTAAAGAAAGAAGCTAATAACGTCACACGTATTTTAAGCATTACAGTTTTGAAACAAAATAAGGAGAAAAAGTACATCTGGAATAATAAAGACTTAAACACATATCCAAATGTATTGACCAGTGGATGCGAATTTACTGAAGGATTGGATCATTTTTCATGCCTGGAAAATGGGGCGTTTATATTCCTGGACAAGAATAATACGTGTAAAACCGTGTATGTTTATGAAGATAAAACAAGTACTGTTAAACTGAAATGATGTAATTTAAGAAGAATATGGGAAAAGAAATTCATGATATTGACGTCCTTCCTCCGGGTACAATTTTGAATTACGGCTGTTACCGGATTGAAAAGAAATTAGGGCGCGGAGGATTTGGTATTACGTATCTGGCTACTGTTATAGGAGTAGAAGAGACAATTGAAAGAGGCAAGGTAGAAGTTTATCCGGTAAATACAAATGAAAAAGTAGTTATCAAAGAACTTTTTTACGAAGAATTTTGCAACCGGGATTCACAAATGACCTCGTTGATATCTATTACGCGGAATGATAAAAAAACTGAATGGGAGAAACTGGTTAACAAACAAAAGGAGGAAGGTCGATATTTAAGAGAACTGAATCATCCTAACATTGTAAAAAACAAGAAAATATTTCTTGAAAATGATACAGCCTATATCGTGATGGAATACCTGGAAGGTATAGATATGGAAGAATTGCTCGAAAAAAACCGGAAACTCAGCCTCCAACAGACGCTCAAATATACCCGTCAGATACTTGAAGCACTCGATCATGTGCATAAACATAATATTCTTCACCTGGATATCAAGCCCAGTAATATATTAATCAGAAAAGATGATAATGCCATTTTAATTGATTTTGGAGTTTCACTTTCGTATGCTGATAGTGGAAAAGTTAAAACCAAAACGAGTAAACTGGTGACAGGTCAAAGTTATTATGCTCCTCAGGAGCAAAATGAACTTGATAATCTCAAAGATTTTGACGCCACCTTTGATACCTTTGCCTTGATAGGAACTTTTTATCATTGTCTTACAGGTGTCCTCCCTCCCAGGCCCTCATTGAGGTCGTCCGGCAGGGAAGTGCTCCTGATGCCCAGCGAGATAGATCCTGACTTATCCGATTATTTTGATCTGGTAGTCAATCAGGGGTTGAACAGAATTTATCGGGAGAGATTCAGTACCGTTGAAGAGTTGCTGATAGCACTGGACAATTTTCCGGTTTACGAAGCAAAAATTAAGCTTGGCAAAGATCTGGTATCTAAGAAAAATTTCAAAGATGCTTCAAAGGAATTGAAAATCGCAGCTTCACTGTTGGGCGAAACCAAAACAACCATGAGTCTGATGAAAAGCTGTAATCCGGACCCGGTAGACGATAAAGAAAAAGAATACAACAACTTATACAACAAAGGAAAAGAGTCTGAGAATAACAGAAATTTTGAGCAGGCACTTGAATTTTTCAAAAGAGCCTATGCAATCATCCCTGATCGAAGGGAATGTGTAGCTAAAATAGATACAATTAATCGAATCCTGGATCAACAGCAAATACAAAAACAACTGGCAGATCTCTGGCAGCGTCTTAGAAAATTTCAGCAGGACAACAATTCTACAGGTGTGCTCACAGTAGTTGAGCAAATTTTAACCATCAACCCAAACAACGAGGAAGCGCAAAAGATAAAAAATGAGTATGCCAAACAAAGACTGGAAGAAAATGAGTGGATTAGATGTCAATCTATAGTGAATCAGCACCATAACAAAAGAGAATGGGGGAAGGCTATATCTGCTTATGAAAAGTTTCACGAAAAATTTCCCAATACAAAATACAAGGGAGATTTAGAAAATACTATTTCATACTACCGGAAAATGATACAGGATGATGAAATCAAAATTCAGCATGAAAAAGATTACCGGGATTGTATCAGGAATGGAAGTAAAGAGGAAAACCTTGGAAACTGGGACAAGGCTATTTCGTATTACGAAGGTTTTCTGAAAAAATATCCCGGATCAAATAAAAGATCCGAACTAAAAAAACTTATTGATAAATGC
>CAYPPC010000239.1:0-4387 GCA_964412435.1 uncultured Paludibacter sp. | reverse complement strand
CGCCATCGCCACCGCTTCATCGCGGGTGAGATGCAGCGTGTCATTTGCTTTTATCGTGCTGCAGAAAATGATTAGCAGCAGCAATAGTGTATGTTGTCGAATCTTATTCATCTGCTTTTCCTATGACAAATGAAGTGCCATCTTGCAACTGCTTGATTATGAGTAGTGTCACGTTTTACGTGTTTGATTTCTCCGTGCATATTCGCACGCTTGATGTTCGTTATCGCACGCTTTTAATTGGAAAATTTGTTTTATCTTTGCGGTTTAGAAATTAGTAGATTGGTGTAATATGTGTAATGGTGTATTTGTTGATCGTGCTGTCGTTACTGGTCAGCCGAACTTAGAGTCGGCAGCTCAGAGGCGTAAAAACTTTAATCGTAGCACAACTTTGCCAAAGTTTTGAACTTTGTTAAAGTTTTCTCAAATAAACCGCAATAGCTAATGGGAGATGTGGCCTTCCTTCAAGGACTGCAACGTTTTAGCGTCGCACTATATCTCTACGAGATGACAAGTGTTGTTTTTAACTACGCCCGTCGTCGAAAATTAGAGTAAATATGACGTTTGTGTTACGACGGGTGAGTAAGGAGGCAGTAAATGGAGAGTTGGAAAGCTTTCTCGCCGTCGATTTGCTATTCTTCAAGGGAAGATCGCTTTTGTCGACGGCTTTGTTGAACAGTAGTCCTTGTCATCCCGTAGGGATCTAGTACAAGGTGAAATTTAACGAGATAAGTTGCAGATGCGCATCTTGGATGTTAGTTAATTGGTGTATTTGAAAGTTGTACTATGATTACTGGTCAGCCGAACTTGAAGTCGGCAGACCAGGGGTGCAAAAACATTAATCGTAGCACTACTTTGCCAAAAGCCCCCACACCCCCAAGGGGGCTTTTGGGAGTGCAATTGTGAATCGTTATCAATACTCAGTATGCACACCAACTATGATAAGGTCGTGGACTTTGGTAAAGTTATATCCAATAAACCAGCAGCCCAGAGGAGTGCAAGTCTTCTCTAAGATTAACCAAGTTCCATCAAATTGAAAAAGAAAAAAGAAATGACAGAAAAACAAGGAAAAATACTGATCGTAGATGATAACGAGGATATACTTTTCTCGCTCAATTTGCTGCTAAAGCCGCATGTCGAGCAGGTGAAAGTGACCACGCAGCCTGAGCGGACGCTTTATTTTATGGAGCAGTTCAATCCGGATGTGATTTTACTGGACATGAACTTTACCCGCGATGTGAATAGTGGCGGTGAAGGTTTTTTCTGGTTAGAGAAAATTTTAGAAAAAGAACCGCAGGCAGTGGTGATTTTTGTTACTGCCTACGCGGATACAGAGAAAGCGGTGCGAGCTATCAAGGCAGGTGCGGCAGATTTCATCCCAAAACCCTGGGTAAAAGAGAAGTTGTTGGCCACGGTTTCGTCGGCAGTGCAATTGCGGCAAAGTAGAAGAGAGGTGCAAAACCTGAAAAAGAAAGTAGCGGCTTATGAAAGTAATCGTCAATTGCCGGAAGTGATTGGTGAGAGTCCCGCGATGCAGGAGCTTTTCGAAACCGTTGAAAAACTGAAAGAGACCGATGCCAATATCATGATTTTGGGTGAAAATGGTACCGGAAAGGATGTAATTGCCAATTTACTCTATTGCAACTCACCGCGGGCTGAAAAACCATTTGTGCGGATTGATTTGGGAACCATTCCCGAACAACTTTTTGAAAGCGAGCTTTTTGGTCATGAAAAAGGAGCATTTACCGATGCAAAAAAGGAGAAACCCGGACGTTTTGAAATTGCTTCGGGTGGAACGCTATTTTTAGATGAGATTGGAAACTTATCGCCGGCGATGCAGGCTAAACTGTTGACAGTTATAGAGAAACAGCAAATCATTCGTTTGGGTGCAACTCAAACTATAGACATTGATGTGCGTCTAATTTGTGCTACCAATGCAGATATTCACAGCATGGTGGAGCAGAGCGATTTTCGCGAAGATTTGCTCTACCGAATCAACACGATTGAGTTGCATATACCGCCTTTGCGTGAGCGGGGTGAGGATATTGTGCTTTTAGCCAATCATTTTCTGGCGCGTTCTGCCCGGAAGAATAAAAAAGCTGTGAACCAGATATCAGCCGCAGCTATTCGAAAACTAATGACCTACACCTGGCCCGGCAATGTCCGCGAACTGCAACACGCGGTGGAGCGCGCAGTTATTTTATCAACCGGTGAAGTGCTGGGTCCCGATGATTTTTTGCTGAAGCAGCGTAGCGCCCGTCGGGCAAAAGGGGAAGAGCTGAACCTGGAGGCATTAGAGCAGATTGCCATCGAAAAAGCGATGGAAAGAAGTGACGGCAACATCACACAGGCAGCGGAATTGTTGGGAATAACCCGCTATGCACTCTATCGGAAAATTGAAAAATATAAATTCTAAGGCCATGCGAATAAGTTCAGGCTCACTTTTTTCAGTGAAAATTATTCTGATGCTCCTTTTGGCGATAGTCGGTGCATTATTAGTTGTGAATGGGCTCTATTTCAGTGCTGTTTTGGTGCTGTTTGTTTTTCTGGGCTTCCCTATTTCAATTTATCGCGACCGAAAAAAGCTGATAGCACGCATGGAGAGGATGGTGGCGGGTGTAAAGCACAACGATTTCTCCATGCATTTTCGAACCGACCGGCACGCCGATGAGCTTGCTGACTTGTCGAAGGAGATGAACGAAGCATTAGAGCTTTTTCGTGAGCGCACCCGGGTGGCGATGATTGATGAAACAGAAAATGAGGCGTGGCAAAAGTTGATCCGAATTTTAACGCACGAGATCATGAACAGCATGGCGCCGATTATTTCGCTTTCAGAAACTTTGAGTGATGAAAGTTTGCCCTACGATTCGGCGCAGGAGCGTTATGAATTGATGCAGCAAGGGATGGCCACAATTCACCGGCGCAGTAGCGGTTTAGTGACTTTCGTGGAGAATTACCGAAAGCTTTCGCAACTGCCTGCGGTGCAAAAAACGGAAATTAATGTTGGCGGAATGATGCAAAAACTACACGCTCTGATGTGCGCCGAGGGTATTCATTTCGAATATTCGCTCTATCCAGACAATTTTTACCTCAACGCCGATGAAAATTTGGTGGAGCAAGTGCTGATAAATCTGTTGAAAAATGCCGCCGATGCAGTCAGCGAAGTGGAAAATCCGGAAATTCAGATCCGAATCAAAAAACAGGGCGATGAAGTAATTTTTCATATAAACGACAACGGACACGGAATGGACGAAGAGGTGCTGTCGAAAGTTTTTATCCCCTTTTATACCACCAAAACTACCGGCTCGGGCATCGGACTGACGCTTTGCCGTCAAATTATCCTGCGCCACAAAGGAAAAATAGAGTTGAAATCAGCAGACAGCGGAACGCAGGTAACGCTCACATTTCCCGATAATTAAGCTGACAGGCCTGTTTGGAGTGTAAAAGTTCAAATATTATACAGATAATGATGTAGTTACATAAAAATGTAGTATCTTTGCACCCACAATTTTTTAATCAATATAATGTCTAACCTACTATTTATTAGTAAAAAAGGAAAATTTCAGAAATGAAAGAAAACGAAAATCTGGCTGAAGAGGTTCAAGCAACCCCGGAAGCTGTAAATTCAACTCAGGAAGAGACTCAACAGGAAGTTGCCCAGGAGGCTGCTCCGGAGGTAATTGAAGAGGCTGCTTCTGAGAAAAAAGAGAGTGTAAAAAAAGAAGAGAAACCGGCCGGACCCGATCTTGATTTTGACTGGGACGCTTATGAGCAAGGTGATGCCACTGTAGCCGATGCTTCTCACGCTGAGCTTGAGAAAGCTTATGATGCCACTCTGAATGATATCCGCGACCATGAAGTGGTTGATGGTACTGTTATCGGACTGAACAAACGTGAAGTTGTGGTAAATGTTGGTTTTAAATCTGACGGTATTATTCCAATCAGTGAATTCCGCTACAACCCCGACCTGAAAGTGGGTGATGTGGTTGAGGTGTACATTGAAAGTCAGGAAGACCAGCGAGGTCAATTGATTCTGTCGCACAAACAGGCACGTGCAACCCGCAGCTGGGATCGCGTGAATGCTGCCCTGGAAAGCCAGGAGATTGTAAAAGGTTTTGTAAAATGTCGTACAAAAGGCGGTATGATTGTAGATGTATTCGGTATCGAAGCATTCCTCCCGGGTTCACAAATCGACGTGAAGCCCATCCGCGACTACGATGTGTTTGTTAACAAAACTATGGAATTCAAGGTTATTAAAATTAACCAGGAGTTCAGAAACGTTGTTGTGTCTCACAAAGCTCTTATCGAAGAGGAGATCGAACAACAGAAGAAAGAAATTATCAGTCGTCTGCAAAAAGGTCAGGTACTGGAAGGTACTGTTAAAAACATC
>CAYPPC010000238.1:0-4419 GCA_964412435.1 uncultured Paludibacter sp. | reverse complement strand
AAATTTATATCGATATTATCCACCGAGATCAGATTCTCGGTGTTTTTCCCGGGAGTGCGGTCGTAGCCCGCAACGCTATAGCCCTTAGAGTGGAAATAGCGTGCCAAAGCACTCATGCCAATCCCCCCGATTCCCAGGAAATAAAATTGTGTAATTCTGTGACTCATATATCGTACAAAATTAGTGTAAAAATCTGAGAATTACGACTCAATCCGCTCCGTATCATCCGATTTTGTACTGCTTTCTACTTTTTAATTAACTTGAAAACCTCATCAACAATTCGTCTGGCCGAATCTTTTTCAGCCAGCTGAACTATATTATCAGCCAGCGCTTTCAGCCCGGCATCATCTTTTATCAACTGCAAGGCCTGCGGAATTAATGCTTCCACAGCTTCATTGTCGCGCACCATAACGGCTGCATCACGACGTACCAGTGCCAGTGCATTCTGTGTCTGATGATCCTCTGCCACATTGGGTGAGGGAACCAGGATTACTGGTCTTGCCAGGAGGCAAAGCTCTGAAATAGAGCTTGCTCCGGCTCGTGATATCACCAGATCAGCCACTGCGTAGGCATAATCCATGCGTGAAACAAAGTCCGTAACAATTAGCGAATCACCGGCAAAAGGGGCCGCATCCTGACGCGCTTTGTCAATATAGAGTTTCCCGGTTTGCCAGATCACCTGAACACCGCTTTCAACCAGTGCTTTCAGTTCGGCTGTAACACTCTGATTGATGGTGCGTGCGCCCAGACTTCCTCCAACAATCAGCACAGTTTTCTTCTCCGGAGAGAGCCCGAAAAACTGATAGGCTTCAGCCGCTTTGGGTTCCACCCGGAAGAGATCTTGCCGCACGGGATTGCCGGTCAGCACGATTTTCTCCTTCGGGAAAAATTTCTCCATGCCCTCATAGGCAACACAAATTTTGGCTGCTTTGCCGGCCAGCATCTTGTTGGTGAGACCGGCGTAGGAATTTTGTTCCTGAAGCAAGGTGGGTACACTCAGGCCGGAAGCTGCTCTGAGGGTTGGTGCGCTCGCATACCCCCCAACGCCGATAGCAATATCGGGTCTGAAGCTGCGCACAATTTTTTTCGCCTGCCGGATGCTTTTGGTTAAATCGAGCAGCACGCTGAAGTTTTTCAGCAGGTTCTTTCGGTCAAAACCGCGTACAGGAAGTCCTTCGATGGGATAACCCGCCTGGGGCACCCGCTCCATTTCCATGCGTCCATTGGCGCCTACAAACAGAATTTCTGCCTCTTTGTCCCGGCTCTTAATCTCATTGGCAATGCTTATTGCGGGAAAAATATGTCCGCCGGTTCCGCCACCACTGATGATGTATTTCATATTTGTTTCAGTTTAGATTGTTTCAATTAAAGTTCCTCCAGAGGAATAGTTTCAACATCCGGTTCGTAGAGTCTCGGGTTGTTTTCCTCCTTAATTTCCCGGATCACACCCAGTATAATACCAAAGTAGATACTGGTGATAAGTATGGAGGTTCCGCCGCGGCTCACCAATGGCAGTGGTTGCCCTGTCACCAGTCCTATGCCTGAACCTACAACAATATTGACCATCGCCTGCATGGTGATTATCATTCCGAGCCCCGTCACCAGCAAGGCCGGGAAGGAGCTTCGGCAGACAGTGGCTATCTGCCCCGTTCGAAACATCAGCGTAAGGTAGAGCAACATCACAAAAATAGCACCGGCTAAACCCAGCTCTTCAATGATGATGGAGAAAATAAAATCATCATAGGCGTGCGGCAAATAGTCGCGCTGGATGCTGTTTCCCGGCATAGCCGGAACCCTGCCTAATGCTACTGCGATACGCCCCTGAATAACCTGTCGGTTATCGTCGTTCATTATATATTTGCTTTCAGGATCACCCTTGCTGAAGGCGTTGTCAATTCGGTTTACCCAGGTTTCACTGCGTTTGAGTTTCTTAGGCAGACTTTCTGAAGGTATGGCTTTTACTGTTATATATCCTAATATCAGTACTGCAAAGATAGAAAGAACCAGAATTGTCAGTCTTTTGTTAGAAATCTGACCCAAAAACATCATGGAAAAAACAACAGCACCCAGAATAAAGGCGGTAGAGAAGTTCTCCAGAAAGATAGGGATAATTACAATGGCAGATACAGCCAGTATGTAAATAAAGTACTTCTTCTCCGTGGATGGGTTGGCACGAACCCGTGAAATGAAATCCGCTACAACGATTACCAGTGAGAGTTTAGCCAACTCAGAAGGCTGAAAACGAACTCCCATAATGCTGATCCAGCGGGCTGCATCGTTGGCTACAATCCCTTTCACCTGGGTGTAAAAAAGCAGACCGATGGAGACGAGCAAGGCCGGATAGGCGAGCAAGCGCACATATTTATAGGGAATCATATGCACCAGAAATGCAAGCACTGCACCTCCGGTGAGGAATGCAACGTGCTGCATAATCGGCTTCGTGTGCCTGGCGGCTTTGAATGCCAGCGTGCTTGAAGCGCTGTAGAGCTCAACTACCGAAAGTAGCGCCAGAATGATAAAAACCATCCAGACTACAGTGTCGCCACGCAGATATTTTGTAAAAACTTTATTCACTGTCCTTCTGTTTTTCTGTTTTCCGCCAGGCGGAAAAAATCAATGTCTAAAAAATATTTTCTAAAATCAGAGGTTTCTAACCTGTTTTTTAAATTGTTTACCCCGGTCTTCGTAGTTTTCAAAAAGATCAAAACTGGCGCTGCTGGGTGAGAGAAGCACCGTTTCTCCCGCTTTGGCGTGCTTGTAGGCTGCTTTTACGCAGGCCTCCATGGAGTCAGTGTCAATAATCAGAGGCACTTTGCCATCGAAGAAGTTGTGTAGTTTGCTGTTGTCAGCCCCCAGGAAAATGAGCGTACTCACTTTCTCTTTCACTAAATCTTCTATTTCGCTGTAGTCGTTGCCTTTATCCGTACCGCCCAATATCAGCACCACCGGAGTGTCAATGCTTTGCAGGGCATACCAGCAGGAGTTCACGTTGGTGGCTTTGCTGTCGTTGATGTAACGCACATCGCGCACAGTGGCAACATACTCCAGCCGGTGCTCCACGCCCCTGAAGTCGGAGAGTGATTTGCGGATATGATCCTTTTTTACATGTACCAGGCTGGCAGCAATTCCGGCGGCCATGGAGTTGTATCTGTTGTGTTGTCCCTGTATGGCTAAGTTTGAAATTGGCATAGTTGTTATTTCGTTTAATACATTTATTATCAGTTGTTCATTTTCGACAAATGCTTTTGTCTTTTCTGTTTTGTCGTTGGCAAAGGGGTAAAAGGTGGATTTGATCTCCCTTTTTTTCAGCTCTTTGCGAATCACCGGATCGTCTGCCCAGAAGATAAAAGCATCCTGCTCGGTCTGATTCCGGGTGATTCTGAATTTCGAGTTGATATAATTTTGAAAATCATTGTTGTATCGATCCAGATGGTCAGGGGTGATATTGAGTAAAAGTGCTATATCTGCTTTGAAATCATGCATTCCGTCGAGCTGAAAACTGCTCAGTTCAAGCACATAATATTCATAATCTTTTTCTGCCACCTGCAGTGCCAGACTGTTGCCTACATTGCCGGCAAGGCCTGCATTCAGTCCGCTCTCTTTCAGTATGTGATAAAGAAGAAGCGCTGTGGTGGTTTTCCCATTGCTACCGGTGATGCAAATCATAGTGGCATCGGTGTATCTGCCGGCAAATTCTATTTCTGAGATAACGGGAATGCCCTTTTCGATCAAAGCAACAACGACCGGTGCTTTGTCGGGAATTCCCGGGCTTTTTATTACCTCATCTGCATTCAGAATCATCTCATATGTGTGCCCGCCCTCTTCCCAGGCAATTCCGTAGCTGTTGAGCAGCTCCTTGTAACGTGCCGGAATTGCCGAAAAATCGGAAAGGAAGACCTCAAAGCCCTGCTTCTGAGCCAGCACCGCAGCTCCGGCACCGCTCTCTCCTCCACCCAGTATGACGATTCTCTTTTTCATCTCTTTTTATCTGATTTTCAGAGTAATAATTGTTAATGCTGCCAGTATAATTCCGATCAGCCAGAAACGAACCACCAGTTTGGATTCGTGCACCGGGTTGAACGGTTTTCTGATCAGTGCCTCAATCCCCGATTTACCGCCTCTCTGGAAATGGTGATGCAGTGGTGACATGATAAACACCCTGCGTCCCTGCCCGTACTTTTTCTTGGTAAGCTTGAAGTAAGAGGTTTGAATAATAACCGACAAACTTTCGGCAAAAAATACCCCGCAAAGCACCGGAATAAGAAGCTCCTTGTGAATGGCAATGGCAAAAACAGCAATGATTGTTAAATCAAAACGCCCTCAAAAATTCAAAGTTCGTGAATACACCCGATGTGAACGTTGTGGACGTCCACATTCAGTATTACAAAAATACAAATTATGTCGTATTTGCTTCCGTGA
>CAYPPC010000237.1:0-4465 GCA_964412435.1 uncultured Paludibacter sp. | reverse complement strand
GTTTCAATGAGTTGTTGAGAATGTTTAGTTTCTCGAGAATCAGCTCTTCTGTCAGTTTGCCGGCCACTTCGTTGAGCGGAATATGACCGGTAGTAACGGCTACCCGCAGATGATTATTAGTCAGCAGCATCAGTGACTTGGCACCTTTGCCCAGCTTTTTTTGCAGATACTCGGTGTGCCCCGGAAAGTTGAATTGCGGCGACTGGATATTCTCTTTCGAGATAGGGGCGGTCACCAGAGCGTCGATAAAGCCTTTCTCGAGCTCATCGGTAGCGCGTTCCAAGGCTTGCAGCGAAGAGGTGCCTGCTTCAGCCGTGATTTGACCAATTTCCACTTTCAGCTCATCGTCGGTGCAGTTGACCAGGTTGATGCGGCGCATTTGCACATCTTTGGCCGAATTGATCAGATTGAAGTTGGGCGTGGAAATGTTCAGTTGTTTTTTGTAGAAACCCCACACTTTGGCAGAGCCGTAAACAACCGGCGTGCATAGTTCGAGCACACGGTTGTCTGAAAGTGCTTTAAGAATAACTTCATAGCCTATCCCGTTGATATCGCCGTGTGTTATCCCAATTATGATATTGTCTTTGTTCATGTTATTTGATATTTTGAAGATTATTTTTTCTCATTAAAATAGTTGAGGATGCCGGTCATTAGTCTGTTTCGTGCAGCCTCATCGGTGATGGTTTCAAACGGAAAACCGATGGCACAAACACCGTAACTCTCTTTGTAAATGATGCCGGCGCTTTTGCCGTTACCCAGATATTTACCTAATTGCACAGCCTCCGGATGGTTAGCTTCAATAACATCAGGTGCCTCCACAAAATAAGATTTCAGGTTGGGTGAGGCGTAAAAACTGATTCTGTCATCCGAAAACTGAGACAGGCCTACCGCCGTGAGATCCATTCCGGCGATGTTATTATATTTTTGTGACGACCACTTTATTTTCAGGGTCTCTTCGATAAAATGCTGATCAAAATTGGTGCTGCCTGAGCCCAGAAAGAGATCTGACACCAAATTGGAGCCCGAAACTATTAAATTGCCACCCTCCCGGGAGAAATCCTGTATGGCTCTGCGCAGCTCCCGGTTAAAAGTTTTGAACTCAAATTGGGTGGAGTCGAGTGCATTGACAACCTGTTTCTCTTTACCAAGAATCAGATCCACAAAGTCGTAGTCTGTCAGTTTCACTTCACCCTTCTCGACGGCAGCCTTGCTGCTTGAAACAAAGGAGAATCCGGCATTGCGGATCGCTTTTCCATGAATAAAAGGGTAGTCGAAGCTGTTGCCGGCAATCTCGTGATTCTCGAAGTCGGTTTCACTGGTTCCGTGGCCCGGTCGCGCATCATCGATGTATTTGTTGTTACGGTTAAATACAGTTTGCTTACCTGTGAAGTTGATGTCTGAAATATAAGGAACGCCTGCGTCTAAGGTTGTGTTAAATCCTGCATAACTGCTCCCTTCGGTGAAACTCTGGGGTCCTGAGATTCGGGTAAAACCGTTTACGATCAGCACGGTGGGTTTGTTGCCCGGATCTTTGTAAACAGAGAGTGTTTCAGAGGGGAAACTTGTGCCGCCCCGGTTAACAGCTTTTACTTTGAAACTGTAAATTTTGCCCGGCTCGATGTTTAGCCTGTGAGAGTTTTGATGTACCAGTTGCCCGTTGTCAAAACCACCGTCGTCAATACGGGTATAGATGATATAAGACTCAGCATTGGCAGTAGGTTCCAGCTTGTCGATAGTAGGCTCCCAACTGAGCTCCACCTCATTTTTTCCCGAAAAGCGGCTGCTGAAACTGTGCACCGGCAGGGGTTGCACCCTGTATTCATAATCATTGGTCAGAGCGATATAGCGGAGCATTCCTTTGTATATGGCCCTGCTTACAATAAACCGGAAGCGCGGATCATGTCCGTAGCGCATATCGGCAAAATTCTGATGCGAGAGAATCTCGAGCAACATGGTAGGCACTTCACCTACGCGCGATTCACTGTAGTTTTTGTTCCAGAGTCCGCGGCGGTTCCAGTCGGCACGGAAGGTGGCCCTGATATCATCCACGATCTGAGTCTGAATAATATCAGTCATTTCACGTGCGTTGCGGCGGGTAATTCCGTTGGCGTAATATGTTTTTTTATCCGAGTTCAGCACGGTGTAAATAGCGAGGGTGCCGATGATGGAGTCGTTGTTGTTCACACCTGCGTCGGAGTGCATGGCAAAAGCCAGGTCTACAGGGATTTGCAGACCCTCTTTTCCCGGTAAAACCGGGGATCCTCCGGCAAGGTAGTTCACCCAGAATCCGCGCGATTGAAAATCGTCGGAGTAGTCGTTGGAGTATTCCGTGCGGCTATACACTGAATCGGGCACTCCGGCCCACTGCAACCAGTAGCGGGCACCTTCCGTAAAGCGCGGATAGCCGCTGGTGGAGTAGTTGGTGTAGGTTCTGGTACGTGTAACAGTGCGGCGGTTTTTACCCCGTCCTACCGTTGTTCTGACTTTCTGGTCTGAGCGTTTGCGGCTGATATTTCCCATACCACCTCCGATTTTTACGGCATCGGCAGTGACTACTTTGCCTTGCTCGTTGCTGAAGTTGCTCAGTTTTACCCCCATTTCCTGGTTTTTACCTTTGTCAAATTCAAAGCTGCCGAGGTAGATCCAGGTGCCTCCCCCCATGCTTTGGTTAACACTGAATTCTGTACTACCACCTGCATGAGTCACAGTGTAGCGGGCATCCCGGCTGCTGTTAGGCAATGATTTGTAGGCGATATAAACTGCATACTCACCTTTTTCAGGAATATCGGGGATCCAGTGTGCTTCGGTGGCTGCTGCCCGGTTGGTAGTGGTGTTGTGTTGCAGGTAACTACCCAGTCTGAACGGGTTTTCGCGTTCCTTATATTCTGCAGCAAAATGAGCAAATCCACTTAGAACCCCTTTCTTCCAGCCTTGTGTGGTGGTCATAAATTCAGAGTCATCTCTGTTTCTGTCGTTGTCAATAATCACCTCGTTCAGCTGGGTGTCCCGTTCACGCGGCAAAAGGACATTGGCACCCGCATTTTCAAGCATTGGCACTAAAAAAGGAAGCACAAAGGCCTGGGTAAAGAGATCTTCAACGGTTTGGAACAGCACAGGTCGTTGCCACATCCACTGTTCGCGGGTTTGGTTGTAGTATCTGCCGTGACTTTGCCACAGGGCGATATGCCGGTTTTGCAGCCCCATGGTGGTACGGTTGACGGCGGAAAGCTGCGACACAAGCGGATAAGCCGGAGCATTTACTTTGAAGCGTGCATAGGGACTTTTACCCGAGGTGCGGTAGATACCCGGAATCAGGTTGCTGAGCTCAAGGCCGTCAGATGAGATTGAGACCGAGTAGTCCGGATAATCCTCACTTAGCACAGCTCTGGTGATTGAGTAGAGTGTGTCCACATTGTCAGGACGCAAAGGCAGAAAGCTCAGCGTTTCATTGGTAATAATTCTGACATGTTTTTGTCCGGGTTCGGGGGTGAGGGACTTCACACGCACGATGCCGGCGGATGCATATTTTCTTCCCTGAGTAGTGAGCGTATCCTCGAGTTGTCTGATCAGCTCCTGCTGTCTTAGCTTCTGAGGATCAGGGGTTCTTTGTCTTTGAGCATGCAGGGTGCTCAGCGATAAGAGAAAAAGTATAGGTAGAAATATATATTTTGAAAATTTGCTCATAGCTGTTGAAAAAGTCATTATAAAAAAATCGAAACAGTATCACACATTTCTTGCCCGGTATGTTTCATCTTTAAATATGTGATTTCTGTTTCAGAACTACAAATTTACAAGTTATTAGTCAATAAACAATCATGAAAGGATTAAAAGATACGAAAAGCATCCACCCTTTCTGAAGTTTAACCCTTGCAGGGTGGAGATGTAATGAATTGCTAATTAGCGTGCTGTCCTTTTTGTTTTCATTGGAATATACTTTCGTATGATATAACTCAGATTATTCATGAGATCATTTTAAAGGCAGAAAAACAGCAGTGATTTTCACATCCCAATCTGAATGGTTTTATAAAAATGCAAGAATTGAAGAAAAATATCTCTAATTTGCGGAAAATCACTATCTTTGGTCCGATGGAACCGAAACTCTAAAACACAAAACACCATGAAAGTATTTATGATTGGCGGCACCGGACTCATAGGCTGTGAGGCGGCCCGCGTTTTGATTGAAAAGGGGCACGAGGTGCGTTCGCTGGCTCTGCCTGCTTTACCCGAAGGATTGGAATTGCCGGAAAATCTGGAGCTGAAGTTGGGTGACTTTATGAGTATGACCGACGAAGCGTTGAAAGATGAGATGTCCGGTTGTGACTCCTTTGTTTTTGCGGACGGAATTGATGAACGCGTTACCGGGCCGGCACCGATTTATAACCTGTACAAACGTTTTAATATTGATGCACTCGACCGGGTGTTGAAGCTGGCGAAAGAGGTCGGTATTAAACAAAGTGTGGTGTGC
>CAYPPC010000236.1:0-4472 GCA_964412435.1 uncultured Paludibacter sp. | reverse complement strand
CCCACGACCTGCTGATTACAAATCAGCTGCTCTGGCCAACTGAGCTAAAGAGGCAAGTCTTTTATTCTCAACAAATTGCGGATAAAAAGCCGTTCGAATGCACTTCATTCAAACGGCTTGCAAAAATACTAATAATTTTTGATATACAAAACTAATTCGATACTTTTTTATTTTTTAGCTGTTTTTTCCTTAAATTTGATGGATTGTTTCTCGATAGCTTCGAGCGCCAGATCGACAGACTCCTCAAAGGTATCACAAGTTTTGGATGCAAAAAACTCCACGCCGGGCGCAGAAGCTTTAATTTCGGCCTGTTTGTTGGCAGCTGTTTCCGGCTTAACCACTTTCAGGTAAACATCCATAGTTAAAAAGTCATCAAAAAAACGTTCCAGCTTTTTAGCTTTTTTCCCAACATAAGCCTCCAGCTTCTCAGTTGCGTCAAAATTCAATGATTGAATCCGAAGTTCCATAATTAACCTCCTTTTTTAGTTGCTCGCGGATGAGCTTGTTTGTAAATCTTTTTTAATTCGTTAAAACTGACGTGTGTATATACTTGTGTTGCTGCCAGGCTACTATGCCCCAGCAAATCTTTCACGGCATTGATATCGGCCCCGTTATTCAACAAAGTGGTGGCAAATGTATGCCTCAACACATGGGGGCTCTGCTTTTGCAAGGTGCTGACACCGGACATTCTGCTTCGTACAATATTATATATAGCTTTATTGTACATCCGCTTGCCACTCCTGAGCAGCAAGAGTGTGTTATCCTGCGCATCTATCTCGCTATCACGGACCCGGCGGTAAGCCTCAACCTCCCGGCAAACAGATTTGCCCAGAGGTATGACACGCTCCTTATTCCCTTTTCCGGTCACCCGCAACTGCCTCTCTACCACATCCAAATCACCATCGGTCAAAGAACTCAATTCAGAAACCCGCAATCCGGTCTGATAGAGCAGGCTGATAATTAAATCATCCCGCAGCCTTTCAAAACCGACCTCTTCCTCATTTTCTGAGAGCGCAAGTTCCATCTCGCCTTGTTTATAAAACGACGGGAGAGGCTTGTTTGTTTTAGGAAGTACGATGTTTTTTGTAATATTTTCATCGGTCGCTCCCTGCACAATCAAATAGCGCCAAAATGATTTAACGGTAGATATTTTCCGGGAGATGGTTCGGGGTGAATCCCCTGCCTGCATACGTCTGAGAATCCATCTGCGGAGGTCATCTGCATGCACGCTCCCAACCGGAAAATTTTGCGGTTTGCAGCCCAGGAAGTCACAGAGCTGCAACAAGTCTGTACGATATGACAAAACAGTATGAGAAGAGTAACTCTTCTCATACTGTATATATTGCATAAACTTTTCAATCATATCGGGCTTGCTCCGGGGTTGTACTTTCACCAACGAAAATACAAACTAAAAATCGGAATAGCAAGTTTTTCAACGAAAAGTTTGAATTATTCTTCGTTTATTTTCAGCTGCTGAATATAAACAGCATGCTGCTTCTGTTTTCTTTTAATAACAGACGGCTTATCGAATGCCTGACGACGACGCAGCTCTTTAACAACTCCGGTTCTCTCAAATTTACGTTTGAATCTCTTCAGTGCTCTCTCGATGTTTTCGCCTTCTTTTACGGGTACAATAATCATAGAAGTCTATTTGTTTTAAGAATTAATGTATTATTTGTTTTTCGGACTGCAAAGATAGACAATTGTTTTTGAATTCCAAAAACTTTTTATCACAAAGAGAGTAAATTTCTTACTTCCTTCATTCCTTCGCTCGCCCCTTTTTGAATAATTGTGACACCACGCCCCGCCACACTCACCTCATTCGGGTCAACAACATAAATCGGCACGCCGGATTTCACATAATGAATCAGACCGGCAGCGGGATACACCTGCATGGATGTACCCACAATCAGCAAAACATCAGCCTGCTCCACTATCTTCATCGCATCTTCGATAAGTGGCACCGCCTCACCAAACCAGACGATGTGCGGTCGCAGCTGGTGCCCTTTCGGACATTTATCGCCTAAAGCGGTTTTATAATCATCTTCTGTCAGTTCAAAAACCTCCTCTCCGGGACCGGTGGAACGCACTTTCATCAGTTCGCCATGCAGATGCAAGACCCGGGTGCTGCCCGCCTTTTCATGCAGGTTATCCACATTTTGAGTGATCACCTCCACCTCAAAATCTTTCTCAAGTGCCGCTATAATGCGATGTCCTTCGTTGGGTTGGGCATGAATCAACTCATCCCGGCGGTAGTTATAAAAGTTAAGCACCAATTCAGGGTCTTTGTACCAGGCCTCCGGCGTGGCCACATCATGCACTTTATGCCCCTCCCACAAACCACCTGCCCCACGGAATGTGGCAAGACCACTCTCAGCGCTCATTCCCGCACCGGTGAGTACTACTATTTTTTTTCTTTTTTCTTTCATGGATATTTTGTTATAATATAAAATAAATACTCTTTCCCAAAGTTACTAAAACTATATAAGTAATTCAAATAATTGAGAGAGGCCTATCTTTCGTTGTGGGTATTTTCTCCCGATTATATGGAGACAAGTTAGAATTAAAAAAGGGATTTAACTCAACGGAGTGGTGAACCTGAAGTCGTCTACGCAGGAGTGCAGGTATAAAAACTGTATATTCTAATGAGTAGATACTTTATCTGAGCGTGAGCCTACTTGCAGCAGGCAGGCTGCACACTTAAAAAAAACCAGCAAAACCACGCTATATGCGAATATTTTCATAAATTTGCACTGCTACAAAAAGGTTTTAGGATGAAGAGAGGTTTTTTGTTGATTATATATATTGTATGGGCGCTTTTGCTGCAGGCAGAGGAGGCGGATAGTTTGCGTTTTGCGCTAAAAGCAAAAACCTACAGTGCAGGAATGGGCCTCTATCAGCTGTCGGATCCCTATCTTTCGCCCATTCCGTATAGCGGAGAGGGTTTTCGCTTTCTGGCTACAGAGCGGAGTATTATTAATCCGGAGAAGCCGCAACTTTCTGCCACACATCGCAGCTATGCCGAATTTGCTCTGCCCACTCACGTTTATGGCTTCAACAATATGTGGATGCTTAATGCCAACTACGTTTATGCTATGCAACGCCATTTCAGACCCCGGAAGAACACCCTGCTTTTGGTCGGTGGCAGTGGTGAACTTGATTTGGGCGCAAAATTTATCAGCCGCAATGTAAACAATCCCTTTTCACTCGACCTCTACGCCCGGATAAATGCAAGTAGCGAAATTCAGCACCGCTTTTATCTGAAAAACCGGATGTTTCGCCTGCAGTACGGCGCCGAATTACCGGTTGCCGGTGTTCAGTTTGCCCCCAACGCCAGTTTATCCTATCACGAAATTTCGCTGACCCAAAACTTAGGCGAGTCGCTCCACTTCACCTCGTGGCACAACAGCAGAGTTTTTTATCACTATCTTAACTTTGATATTCCGCTTTATAATGACGCAATAAGGCTGAGTTTTGCGCAGGACTACGCTTTGCTTGGACTCAATCAGATGGTCTATAAGCGCAACGCCATACTTTTTTCTTTGGGATATGTGATGCAAATCTATCGTTTTAAAACCAGAAAGGATAAGATTCCTTCCAACTTTATCAATGTATATGAATAAGCGGATACGACATAGCATAATTTTACTGCTCACTTTGGCATTGCTTCAATCGTGCATCCGGGAGCCGGAGGTTTATCCTAACAACCCCAGGGGAAATTTTGAGGCACTGTGGGAAATTATCGACACGCGCTACTGCTACCTGGATTACAAAGAGATTGACTGGGAGGGTATTTACCGGGAATATTCGCCCAAAATAGATACTGTAAGCAGCAAATACGTGCTTTTTGACCTGATGGCTGCAATGCTTGCCGAACTGAAAGATGGGCATGTCAATCTCTATTCGAGCTTCGACCGCAGCCGCTACACTAAATGGTACTCCGACTACCCGGCCAACTTCAACAGCTCCATCATTTACGGAGAGCGCTACCTGGGCAGTAATTATCGTATTGCCGGCGGTTTGCGCTACCGGACTATTGAAAACGGCGAAATCGGGTATATCTACTACAGCAGTTTTGCGAATGGATTCAGTCAGTCCAATCTTCGTGAGATCTTTGAAATTTTCAAAGAGTGCAGCGGACTGATAATAGATATCAGAGGAAACGGAGGCGGAGCAGTCAGCTACAGCGAGTCGCTTGCAGAACCGTTTTTTAAAGAGAAAACATTAACCGGGCATATCATTCATAAAACCGGCGATGGACACTCCGATTTTTCAAAACCGCAAGCCGTTTATACCGAAAGTAACAAAAAACTAAGCTGGAACAGACCTGTGGTAGTGCTGAGCAACCGGATGACCTACAGTGCTGCCAATGATTTTATATGTCGCATGAAATATGCTCCCAACAGTACCCTGCTGGGTGATAAAAGCGGTGGTGGCGGCGGACTCCCTTTTTCGAGTGAACTGCCCAACGG
>CAYPPC010000235.1:3164-4490 GCA_964412435.1 uncultured Paludibacter sp. | reverse complement strand
TATGAAACATGTTGTTTCTGTGCTTCTGCTCAACAAATTGCCGGGCGGCACTCTCTTTTCAGACAATTTCAAACATTCTCTGTACAATTCAAAACACGAGTGAGCCAAATACTTTATTAATTTGCATCAACAGATTTTGACTATTAAAAACATCCTAAAATTGAATGATATATGAATTGGGCCAAGAGTAATTTTCTGGTTGTGGCCGGGAGCAGCTTACTGCTTTTTTCCTGTTCTGAAAAACAGGTTGACAAGCCATTGAACATCATTTATATTATGTCCGATGATCATACAGCTCAAATGATAAGCAGCTATGATGACCGGTTTGGGCACACCCCCAATATTGATCGGCTGGCAGAAGAGGGAGTTCTTTTCAGAAACAGTTTTGTAGCCAACTCCATTTCCGGACCAAGCAGAGCCTGTCTGCTCACCGGAAAACATAGTCATAAGAACGGAAAAACAAACAACGAAGACCTTTTTGACGGCGAACAACAAACCATGCCCAAATTGCTTCAACAGGCCGGATATCAAACAGCTATGATTGGGAAATGGCACCTGGAAACTACTCCAACCGGCTTTGATTTTTGGGAAATTCTTCCGGGGCAAGGTGCTTACTACAATCCTGTATTTATAACTCCCCGGGGTGAGCATAGAGAAAAAGGTTACGTTACTGATGTGATCACCGATAAAAGCATCGACTGGCTCAAAGAGCGGGATGCGGAGAAGCCATTCTGCCTTTTTGTGCACCACAAAGCCACCCACCGCAACTGGATGGCGAAGCTCGATGATCTGTACGCTTATGAAGATAAAGTATTTCCCTTGCCGGAAAACTTTTATGATCATTACGAAAATCGTTTGGCAGCACAAACTGCAGAAATGAGTATTGACAGAGATATGACCTTTCTTTACGATCTGAAAGTGACTTCTCCGGACAAGCAACCACATATGCTGGACTCCTGGTATAATGACGGAGACTCGCTGGGTACTTATGGGCGTATGGATCCGGCAGACAAAAAAATATGGACTGCCTTTTACGACTCCATCCAGGTCGATTTTAAGAGACAAAACCTGAAAGGTAAAAAGTTGGTTGAGTGGAAATATCAGCGTTACCTGAAAGACTATCTGAAAACGGCGAAATCCTTAGATGACAATATCGGACGTCTTCTTACCTATCTGGAGGAAAATGATCTGCTTGAAAACACCCTTATAATTTACACTTCCGACCAGGGCTTCTACATGGGTGAGCACGGCTGGTTCGATAAGCGCTTTATGTATGAAGAATCTCACTGCATGCCTTTCCTGGCTCAGATGCCCGGAACAATCCCC